>DASUZB010000102.1:0-5524 GCA_036377075.1 Actinomycetes bacterium
CACACGGCGCTGCTGGCGGCGGCCATCCCGATCGTGGAGCACCTGTGCGGGCTCGACCAGCTCCCGCCAAGCGGCTTCCGCTTCCACGCCGCGCCACCCCAGGTCGTCGGCATCGGGACCTTCCCGGTCCGCGCCTACGCCGTCGTGGCTGACGGGTAGCTCGGCGCAACAGGCGTGAGGCGAGCGCCCGCGTGAGCGCCGTCATGGTCGCGGGCGAGGGCCTACGTCGCCTGGGGTCGGGCGGACGATCGTCTCGGTCGCGTCGTCCCAACGCCATGGCACGTGACGCCCGCGCAGGTGGACGCCGCCGATCCACCGGTCGATCCCGTTGAGCCTGACGTGGTCGGCGCCACCCGCCAGGACCCGCGCGCCGGCGTCGGTCAGGCGCAGGCGGCTTCCGCGGCCAACCGGCCGGCCCGCCGGGTCGACCTCGAGCAGCGGCACGGGTGCGTTCGCCATCCTGTCCATCATCGCGAAGCACCAGGTGTCTCCCAGGTACGGGCGCGCCTCCCGTGCGCCCGCGCGAACGAACGCGGTCCCGGCGTCGGGCGCGCCGTCGGCGGCCGCGGCGAGCACCCGCCGTTCGGTCAGCGACAGCCCGTCGCGGGTCGACGGGTACTCGCGGCTGAGGCGGTCGAAACCCTCGCCCAGGAACCGCAGCTCACCCGAGCGGGTGGCGGCGATGGCGCCCAGACCGTCCGGAGCCGGCGCACGAAACGCCGACCACGCACGGGTGGCGAGCTCGAGCGCCGCCGGGGTCAGCCGTGCGCACGCCCTGGTGGCGGGCAGCTCGCGCAACTGCTCGGCGGTCAGCTCGCCGAGGCCGCCGAAGCGGGCGATGCCCGGGTGCTCGCCGATGCAGATCAGGGTGATCCGCGCCGCGGGCACGCCGAGGCCGGCGAGGCGGTCGAGGATCTGGATGATCTGCAACTGGTCGTAGAGGTCGGCCTCGAACCACAGCACGTACTGGCCGTCGCGGTTGGCCGCCAGGGTCCGGTCCCGGTCGCCGAACATGCCCGCGCCCTCGGCCCGGTCGTCCGCGGCTGCTCGGGCGAGGAAGGCAGCTCTGACCTGGCGGAGCTCCTCCGGTCCCAGCGCCGGCACCGGCCCTTCGTGCAGGGCGTCGCGCCAGTACAGCACCTGCCGCGCAAGCCCGGTCCCGGGCAGGTCGGTGGCGTCGCCGTTGCTGACGTGCAACGCCGCCGCCATCCACTCCTCGGCGGGGCGGGTCGCCGTGTCCGGCTGCTCGGCAAGCAGCTTGCTGCGGGCGGTCGCGTACGACTCGCCGGTCTTGGCCATGCGGGCGCGCACGCGTCGCTTGAAGTCGGCCTGCTTGGTCATCGTGGTCCCCCGCGCCCCCGCCCGCGGGTCCCCCAGCGACCGGTGCAGCGGGCGCACGGTCGACAACCGATCCCCCGGCCGAGGGGTGGACCCCCCTTTGCCTCCGCTGGAACCCGGCTGGGGCAGGTTGCCGGAGGTTGGGCGTGGACGGGCGCCGGCCGCCATGGTACGGGCACGCCAGCGAACGGCACCAGCCCCGACCCACGACCTCGTGGCTCTACCGTCCCCCGCACCAGGCCGAAGAGGATGTCAGGAAGTGGTACCGACGTGGTCGTGCGGCGAGGATCCGGCGCCGGCGACGACCACTCGGTCACGACCGCTGCTCTTGGCTTGGAGGAGCCCGGCGTCGGCGGTCCGGAGCATGTCGTCCAGGGTCGCCCCGGCGGTCGAGTCGGTTACCCCGAAGCTCACCGTGAAGGACGGGCTGCCAGCGGCGGCCAGGGCGCCGGCCAGGATGGTCCGCTGCCGTTCCAGGACGTCGACCGCTTCGGCAACCGACAGGCCGGGAAGGACGAGAACGAACTCCTCCCCGCCGTAGCGGGCGAACAGGTCGGCGTCACGGATGCCATCGCTGATGGTCCGGGCGAACAGGCGCAGGGCCCGGTCGCCGGCGGCGTGCCCGTGGGTGTCGTTGAGCCGTTTGAAGTGGTCCAGGTCGGCCATGGCCAAGGCGAAGGGCCTCTTGGCGGCCAGCATGGCCTGGACGCGGTTCTCCATGGTGCGGCGGTTCATCAGCCCAGTCAGCGCGTCGGTGGCCGCCTGCAGCTCGGTGCGCTGGAACGCGCGCAGCGTGCCCAGGCGCGAACCGGCTTGCGCAGCCATGGTGACCAGCTGCTCGACCTCAGCCGGGCCGGGTGGTGCGCCGTCGGGCCCGGTCGCGTGCAGCACCCCCAGCGACCGGCCCATGAAGCTCAGGGGCACGCACGTCGCCGAGTGCGGGCCGCCGGGCCGGTCGCGAAGCTTCGGGCAGGCGTTGAGGGCCTGGCTGCTCTCAAAGGTGATCGCCGACGCCCGCCGCACCGCCATGCAGCCCCAAGGCGACTGAACGGGGCAGCCGGGACTGCCCGCCGCTGGGCTGGCGGCGACCCGCTCGAGCTGGGCCTCGCTGGAGTCGGCGAGCAGCAGCTCCGTCGGCATCACGGGGCTCACGTGCTCCATGGCTTGTTCCATGATCCGGTACGCGTCGGCCTCCGTGTCGGCGATCTCGAGCGCCTCGGCAAGCTGGCTGGCGAATTGCTGGCGGCGAGCGCCGGCCCGAAGCTGGCCCATCACGACGGCAAGGCGGTGACCGAGCCGGCTGAGCATGAACGACAGCAGCAGCAGCCCGACCAGCGACGCGGCTGAGGCGCCCAGGATGCGCCGCTGGGCGGCGGTCTGCTCCCGCGCGGCCTCCTGGACGGCCTGGTCGGTGGCGCGCTGGAGCCCATCGGTGATGCCGAGGGAGGCGCCCTCCAGCGCGTCGAACGACTCGTTGAAGACCGCGTGAGCAGCGTCGGCGGCGTCCGGATCCCGGAAGGCGAGCCGGCTCAACCGCTCGGCGTCGGCGACGTAGGCGTCCTGGGCGGGGCGGACGCGTCGAAGCTCGGCCCCGGTGGGCCCGCCCAGGTCGAGCGACTGGAGCAGCCCGAGGTCCCGCCGAAATCGCTCGGCGTTGACGGCGACCTCACCAAGCAGCGTTTCCTTGCTGTCGGGGCCGTGGCCCCTGCCGGCCAGCAGCGCCTCGAGGAAGACCGCGTGCAGGGTGTCATCCATCAGCTCGACGTCCTGCTGGTAGCGCTGCGCCCGGCCGAGTTGGTCGACGAGCCGGTTGGAGCGCTGGACGCGGTCTAGGCCGGCCAGTGCCGATTCCACCACCACCAGGTTCAACACGATCCCAACCAGGCCGATCACAACCAGCCTGGCCCGAAGCGACAAGCCGGGCAGGCGCTTCTCCGAGCGGTGCTGCCCTGCAGCAACCGCTTCGGGCGCGCCAGCCTGTTGCCCCGGACGGGGGCCGGACGCCTCGGCCACCGGCTCGGCGTGGATGTCTGGCATCCCGTTGAGAATCGGCAGGAGTTGGCGCCACATGAGGTCGACCCCACACCTCGACCCCGCGGGCGGCACGCAACCATGTGAAGGTTGGGCGCTAGACCTTCCCCTGCGCTGGAAGGTCAAGAATAGGGGCATGACGACCCAGGTGGACCAGCCCACTGGGGACCACCAGCCCAGCGCGGCTGAGGCGCCCGCCTGGCGGGTGCTGCTCGGCTACGCGCGGCCGTTCCGCCTGGCCCTGCTCCTGGGTGGCCTGCTGAGCCTGGCGACCGGGGCGGTGGGCCTGGCGTTGCCGCTGGTCGCCAGGCAGCTGGTCGGCGACCTCGCCCACGACCGGGCGGTCGGCGGGGTGCTGCTGCTGCTCGCCGTGCTGGCGCTGGCCAATGCGGGGATCGGCGCGCTGGGCAGCTACGTGCTCGAGCGCGCGGCCGAGTCGGTGGTGCTGAGCGCCAGGCGGCGGCTGGTGGACCACCTGGTGCGGCTGCGGATTCCGGCGACCGACCGCAGCGAGCCCGGCGACCTGATGGCCCGGGTCACCTCCGACACCACGCTGCTGCGCGAGGTCACCACCGGGTCGCTGGTGACGGCGGCCACCAGCAGCGTGATGCTGCTGGCCACCGTCACGATGATGGTGCTGCTGGACCCGCTGCTGCTGGTGGTCACCGTCGCGGTGCTCGGTGGCGCCCAGGCGGTAATCGGCCTGGTCGTGCCGCGCATCGCCCGCGCCGCCACGCGCGCCCAGGAGTCGGTCGGGGCGATGGGCACCGCCCTGGAGCGCATGCTCGGCGCGGTCCGCACCGTCAAGGCCTCCGGAGCAGAGCGCCGCGAGGGCGAGCGGGTCGAGGCGGCGGCGGTCAGCGCCTGGCGGGCGGGGGTGCGCGCGGCCAAGTGGCAGGCCCTGGCCGGCAACACCGCCGGGCTGGCGGTGCAGGTGTCGTTCATCGTCGTGCTCGGCCTCGGCGGCGCCCGCGTCGCCTCGGGCGCGATCGACGTCGGCACGCTGGTGGCGTTCCTGCTGTACCTGTACTACCTGCTGCCGCCGATGCGGGAGCTGGCGGGCGTGGCCAGCCAGTACCAGGTCGGCGTCGCCGCGGTCGCCCGCATCCGCCAGGCACAGCGGCTGCCGACCGAGCCCGACGGCCCGCCGGCCGACCTGCCGCGGCCCGGTGCGGCGCCCGCCACGGTCGCCTTCGAGCAGGTGCGCTTCCGCTACCTCCCCGAGCTGCCCGAGGCGCACCGCGGGCTCAGCTTCGCCGTCCCCGCCCGCGGCATGACCGCGTTCGTCGGCCCCTCCGGCGCCGGCAAGACGACCATCTTCTCCCTCATCGAGCGGTTCTACGACCCCGACTCCGGCCGGGTCCTGGTCGACGGCACCGACGTCACCGACTGGCCGCTCGCCGGGCTGCGCGCCGCGATCGGCTACGTCGAGCAGGACGCCCCGGTGCTGTCCGGCACGCTGCGCGAGAACCTGCTGTTCGGCGCCCCCGACGCGGGCGACGACGAGCTACACCGGGCGCTGCGGACCACCCGGCTCGACGCCCAGGTCGCGCGCCTGCCCGACGGGCTGGAGACGCTGGTCGGCCACCGCGGCACCAGGCTGTCCGGTGGCGAACGCCAGCGGGTGGCGATCGCCCGCGCCCTGCTGCGCCGCCCCCGCCTGCTGCTGCTCGACGAGGCCACCTCGCAGCTCGACGCCGTCAACGAGGCCGCCCTGCGCGACACCGTCGCCGCGGTGGCTCGCACCACCACCGTCCTGGTGGTCGCCCACCGGCTGTCCACCGTGACCATGGCCGACCGGATCGTGGTGGTCGACGCCGGCCGGGTGCGGGCGGTCGGCACCCACGCCGAGTTGCTCGGCAGCGATCCGCTGTACGCCGAGCTCGCCGCCACCCAGTTCCTGGTCCCGACCGACTGACTACCGGCGAGCCACGCAGCACCTTGCTCGCGGCAGCCCGGTGCCCAGAATCCACGCCGTCAGGCTTGCCGTCCCAGGGCGCCGATGTCGACCGCACCATGGCCGCCAGCTTCAGCGCGCCACCGGAGGCGCCCGGCCCCACCGTCCTGTACCTGAAGAAGGTCACCGATCGCGGACGCGAATGAACTGGGCTTGGAGCGGCGAACCAGACGCCGCCTGCTACGTCGTCACGCGCGA
>DASUZB010000103.1:0-21832 GCA_036377075.1 Actinomycetes bacterium
ATTGCGGATCGAGTAGGCGCGCTCTGAGGACGGTTACGTAACCCACAGCATTCACCAACTACCGCGAAGCTCTGTAGGCGTCAAGTGCGAGCTACCTCAGTCAGCGGTGTCCTCGTGTCGACCCGTGTGCGCGGTAGTGGAATGACGAACGGAATGACTGTGCCACGCACCTGCTTCCCCGACCGGCTTGGTGATCCGGCTCGTTGGCTGGGCCGCTAGCTGTTGCTGGACTGAGATTGAGATCGATGCCTACCGTCGGCTCGCTTGCCAAGGAATGAAGCCGTGGGA
Organism: Actinomycetes bacterium; assembly: GCA_036377075.1. GTDB lineage: Bacteria > Actinomycetota > CALGFH01 > CALGFH01 > CALGFH01 > DASUZB01. Next base: position 289 of record DASUZB010000103.1, read on the forward strand.
ACGACCTCCCCACGGCTTCGTCCTCGCGTGAATGACGGCGTCCTAGTTGGCGACCTCGGCAACCACCATCACCACGACCCTGCCGTCGTAGATGTCGTCGATGTCTCCGGACGCGTCCCGCAGCAGGTAGGTAACCCACACGTCAACGTTGTCGCCGAGCAGGTCGAGTCTGTCGATGTCGACCTTCAGCTTCCAGACGGGGTGGTCGTCGTACTCCGTGAAGCCGACGTCGATGGCCCGGAACGCAGCCGAAGCGCGGCGAACCGGCCGGCCGAACGGGACCAGCTGGTGCTCGTGCTGCGCTTGCCCCTTTGTGGGGTCGAACCTGATCTCGACCTCCCGAAAGTCAACAGCCATTGTTGACTCCTCCTTCCGATGGCCTACCTATGGCCTACCGATATGGTGTAGCGCCCGACCGTTCCTGCATCGTCACGGTGAGCGTTACGATCGGGTCGGATCCACCAGATCGTCGGTTGCGTCGGTAACGCATCCGAGACGAAGGCCGCTGACACTGACACCCACTCCGCCACGCCGAGCTGCTGGCGGTGGTCGACGGACGATGCAGCCGACCCGCGCGTCGCTGTGGCTGCGATTGCCGCGCCGGGCGCTTCGAGGGCGTCTGGGCTTCGGCCAAGCCCGTGGAGGCTGTCGCGTGAGGCGGATCGAGCACTTCAACGACCCTGCCGCGCCACCGGCCAACAGCCTCGTCCCGGCTGGCTCGGCTGTCGTCGCCGACCAGGAGGGGCGGATCTTGCTGCACCGCCGCGACGACAACGCGCTGTGGTCGATCCCGGGCGGGGCGATGGAGGTCGGCGAGAGCATCGGCCAGACGGTCGTGCGCGAGGTCAAGGAGGAGACCGGCCTCGACGTCGAGCCGTACTCGATCGTCGGGGTCTACAGCGACCCTCGGCACGTGGCTGAGTACGGCGACGGCGAGGTCCGCCAGCAGTTCTCCATCTGCTTTGCCTGCCAGGTCGTCGGCGGCCAGCTCGCCACGAGCGAGGAGTCGCCGGAGGTCTGCTTCTTCAGCCCGGCCGAGATCGACTCGATGCCGTTGCACGAGTCCATCCGCCTGCGCATCCGGCACTACCTGGAGCGCCGGCCGATACCCGTCATCGCCTGACGCTAGCTGTGGGCGAGCTCGTAGAGCCTGTCCTCAACGAGGTCGATCATGCGCGTCAACTCCGGGCGTGCTCGCACCATCGAGCGGTAGACGACATGGCCAGCGCCATAGCGGCGTTTCACGCCGGCGATCCGCTTCCGGAGCGAGACTGGATTGCCGGTCGGACCAGTGAGCATGTCGCAGTAGGCCAGGGCAGCCGTCGCGGTTGACGCCTCGTCGGGGAACTCGGCCAGTTCCGCGCTCAACCCGCGCAGCTCTGCCTCGAAGTTGGCGGCCGAGTGGTGGGCGACCAGGCCGGCGATTCGCTCATGGCCGAGCCTGCGGACATACCTCGCCCCGTCGAGCGAGTGAAAGCCCGTGGCGGCAATGCTCGGCGCGTAGCCGACGTCATGGAGCCAGGCCGCCGCAAGCAAGGCTGCCCGGTCATCTTCGCTATTCAGGACCTGGCCAACCTCGTCCGCCTGAGCCGCGACCGCTTGGACGTGCTGCCAGCGATCGCCCATGTCTGAGAGCAGAGTCGACGCCTTCGCCTCGGCCCAGCGCACCAGCTCGTTAGGGTCCACATTGCTACCCTACCGACCAGTACCTCCGGCCGGTACCGCTCGTCGGCGCGCAGCGGCGCCTCGCGCCGATGGATGCACCTCCAGCAGTGCCGGCACTTGCCGCCGTGCGCCCGGACGCGGGCGTACAGGGCGTCGATCGTGGCGGCGTCGACCTCGTGGACCTTGGCGGCGCCGAGCGCCGGGAGGATGTAGCGGTCGATCGCGCCGCGGTAGTTGGCGACGGTGATCGGCGAGATGGGGCGGACCTGCTGGCGCCACTCGAGCCAGCGCTCGACCAGCTCGCCAACCGTCCGCGTGCGGTCACCGCGCGACTCGCCCCGGTCGACCTGCTCAAGGGAGCTGTGCTTCGACCTTCTTGGCCTGGCGGTAGGACTCCTTGGTGTGCCCACGGACCTGGCGGCTGAGCCAGCGCTTGCGGCCGGTGAGCGGGTCGCGGCCGGCGAAGACCTGCACCTGCAGGCTGCCGCCGCGCTTCCTGATCACCGGGCCTCCGTGCCGCCGATGCCATTCCGTCTGGACCCGAAGAATGACATCGGAATGACACTGAACAAGCAAGGCAAGGGATTCAGGTCTGTGACCTGCGGGTTGTGGAGCTGGCGCCGGGACTCGAACCCGGAACCTGCTGTTTACAAGACAGCTGCGCTGCCGATTGCGCCACGCCAGCTGGTGCTGGTGAGAGCCTAGCGGCTCGGTGTGTGGCGGGCCAACGGGGTTGGCGCGGCGGCGCCGCGGCGGCGGCGGACCTCGAAGAGGGCGAGGGCGCCGGCGACCGAGGCGTTGAGGCTTGCGACCTGGCCGGCCATGGGGATCGCGACGACCAGGTCGCAGGCTTCGCGGACGAGGCGGTGGAGGCCGGCGCCTTCGCCGCCGACGACCACGCAGACGGGCTCGTCGGCCAGGTCGATGGCGAACAGGCCGGCCTCCGCGTCCTCGTCGAGGCCGACGCACCAGACGCCGGAGGCGCGCAGGCGCTCGACGGCGCGGGTGAGGTTGGGCACCTCGGCGACGGGGAGGTGCTGGAGCGCGCCGGCCGAGGCCTTCACCGCCACCGCCGAGAGGGGGGCGCTGCGGTGCCGTGGCACGATCATGCCGTGGCAGCCGGCCGCGTCGGCGCTGCGGGCCAGAGCGCCGAGGTTGCGCGGGTCCTCCACGCCGTCGCAGGCGAGGAAGAAGGGCGGCTCGGGGCCGGCGAGCGGGATCGCCAGCAGCTCGTCGAGGCCGATCGGCTCGATCGGCGCCACCACGGCGAGCACACCCTGGTGGGCGCCGGTCTCGGAGGCGGCGTCCAGCAGCGAGCGCGGCACCGTCTCGACCGGCACGCCGCGCTGCTCGGCGAGGCCCACCAGCTCGGTCACGGTGCCGCGGCCGCTGCCGCCGGCGAGCAGCACGCGGGCGACGGGGCGGCCGCTGCGCAGCGCCTCGATCACCGGGCGGCGCCCCTCGATCAGCTCCTCGTCGGGCCCCGGCCGCAGCGCCTCGCGGGCGCTCTCGTACTGGTCGCGCCGGCGCGCCTGCTTGGCCGTCCGCTTGGAGGCGGCCCCGGCGGCGCGCCGCTTCTCCGCCGGCGCCCGGGGGCGCTGGACCTCCGGTCCCCCCGCGGGCGTCGTCGCGAACCTGTCGGCCTTGCCACGGCCGGGCGGCACACCGGAGCGCCGGCCTTTCGGGCTGCCGCCGCGGGAGCGTCCCTGGTCCTTGGCACCGCCGCGCCCGGTGCCGGGCTTCCTGCCGCCGCGGCCGCCTAGCGGGCGAGGTGCCACCGGGGTCCTCCGGCGCGGTCCTCGACGCGGATGCCGACCGCCTGCAGGCGCTCGCGGATCAGGTCGGCGGCGTCGAAGTCGCGCGACGCCCTGGCCCGCTCGCGCAGCTCGAGCACGAGCTTGAGCACGGCCGGAAAGACGGTCTGCTCCGGCAGGTCGAGCAGGGGCGTGAAGCCGAGCCTGCTGGCCAGGTCGCTGAAGGTGACCAGGCGCGCGTGGAGCTCGGCGATCGCCTCGGGCACGCCCCGCTCGGCCCGGGCGATCAGCGGGTTCGCCGCCGCCACCAGGTCGAACAGCACCGCCAGCGCGGCCGGGATGTTGAGGTCGTCGTCCAGCGCGGCGACGAAGCGCTCGTGCCAGTCGCCGCCGCCGACCCCGCCCGCGGCGACCTGCTGGTGGTGCAGGGCGCGAGCGGCGTTGGTGGCGAAGGTGGCCAGCCGGCCGTAGGCCGCGGCCGACTCCTCCAGCACCTCGTTGGAGAAGTCCAGCGGGCTGCGGTAGTGGGCGCTCATCAGGGCGTAGCGGAGCACCACGCCGCGGTAGCGTTGCAGCAGCTCGCGCGGGCTGACGACGTTGCCGATCGACTTGTGCATCTCGGCGCCGTCGATCATCAGGAACGCGTTGTGCAGCCAGTAGCGGGCGAGGGGCTCGCCGGTGGCGCCCTCGGACTGGGCGATCTCGTTCTCGTGGTGCGGGAAGATCAGGTCCTCGCCGCCGCCGTGGATGTCGAACCCCCTGCCCAGGTACTTGGCGGACATGGCCGAGCACTCCAGGTGCCAGCCGGGCCGGCCAGGGCCCCACGGCGAGTTCCAGAAGGGCTCGCCGGGCTTGCGGCCCTTCCAGAGGGTGAAGTCGAGCGGGTCCCGCTTGTTCGGGTTGACCTCCACCCGCGCCCCGGCGAGCAGCTCCGCGGGGTCACGGCCGGAGAGCTTGCCGTACTCGGGGAACTTCCCGACCGCGAAGAAGACGTCGCCGCCCGCCTGGTAGGCGAGGCCGACGTCGACCAGTTGGGCGACCAGCTCGATCATCTCGGGGATGTGGCCGCTGGCCCGCGGCGCGATGTCCGGCGGGATCACCCCGAGGGCCGCGGTGACCTCGTCGTACACCCGGGTCCACTGCTCGGCCAGCACGAACGCGCGCAGCGGGTCGTGCCCGGAGGCGTTGATGATCCGGTCGTCGACGTCGGTGTAGTTGCGCACCATCAGCACCTCGTAGCCCGAGGCGACCAGGTGGCGGCGGAGCACGTCGAAGACCACGACGTTGCGCAGGTTGCCGATGTGCGGCTCGTTCCAGACCGTGATCCCGCACAGGTAGATGCCGACCTTGCCGGGGTCCCTGGGGACGAACGGCTCCTTGCGGCGGGTCAGCGTGTTGGTCAGGTGCAGGGCCACGACGCGGCTCCTGAATCGTGGGAGTGTCTCCAAGGGAACGTATTAGCAAAGCGCGTAGTTTGCCACGTCCGTTTCGCTTCCTATGCTAGCGCCCGGCCAGCCAGCAGGCAGACGGCGATGGCGGCGATGCCGTCGCCGCGGCCGGTGAAGCCGAGGCCCTCGGAGGCCTTCGCGGTGACCTGGACCTGGCCGGGGTCGACGCCGAGCGCCGCCGCCAGCGCCACGGTCATCGCCGGCAGGTGGGCGCCGAGCCGTGGGCGGTCGCAGACGACGGTCGCGGCGACGTTGCCGATCGCCCAGCCGGCCTCGCCGGCCAGCGCCACGACCTGGCGGCAGAAGGTGAGGCTGTCGGCGCCGGCCCAGCGCGGGTCGCTCGCCGGGAAGTGCTGGCCGAGGTCGCCGAGGCCGGCGGCGCTCAGCACCGCGTCGCAGACGGCGTGAGTGAGCACGTCGGCGTCGGAGTGGCCGGCGAGGCCGCGCTCGAACGGCACCACCACCCCACCGAGGACCAGCGGCCGCCCGTCGACCAGGGGGTGCACGTCGACCCCCTGCCCGACGCGCACGGCCGGCACGGCCGCGCTCACGGCGCACCACCGCCAGCCGCCTGGCGGCGGGCCACGATCGCCTCGGCGACGGCCAGGTCGAGGGCGGTGGTTACCTTGAGGTTCTCGACCGGTCCCGGGACCACCCGCACGGCGTGGCCGGCCCACTCGACCAGGGCGGCCTCGTCGGTCGCCTCCACGCCGGCGCGGGCGGCGCGGCGGTGCGCCTCCTCGAGGACGGCCCGGTCGAAGAGCTGCGGCGTCTGGATGGCGCGGAGCTGCTCGCGGTCGACGATCCCCAGCGAGCGCTGGTCGGCGTCGACGCGGCGCACGGTGTCGCTCACCGGCGCGCCGGGCACGACCCCGGCGACGCTCGCTGCCTGAAGCGAGCCAGGCCCGTTGGGGCCGCCGGCGAGGAGCTGGTCGAGCAGCTCGTCGAGCAGGCGGCCGCCCGCGAGCGGGCGGGCGGCGTCGTGCACCGCGACGTAGCGGGCGCCGGGCGGCAGGGCGGCGAGGCCGAGCGCGACGCTGGCCTGCCTGGTCGGGCCGCCGGGCACCACCGCGGCGACCTTGACGAGGCCGGCGGCGGCGATCAGCTCGGCACTCGCGGCGACCTGGTCGGGGTGGGCGACGACCACGATCGCGGTGACGCTGCGGCTCGCCTCCAGGTCGGCGACGGCGTGCAGCAGCAGCGGCCGCCCGGCGAGCCGCACCAGCGCCTTGGCGCCCTGGACGCCGAGGCGCGTGCCGCTGCCCGCGGCCGGCACGACCGCGGCGACCTCCGCCGGCGCGCGCTCGACCGCCTCCACCTCGTCGTCGCCTCCCCCAGGTCAGCTCAGGTGTGCCGGGCCGGTGGGCAGGGTACCGCCTCGCCGAGGGAGGCGGCGGGGCCGGCCGGACACGAAACGGGGGGCGCGGCCTGGGCCGCGCCCCCCAAAGGTGCCCGTCGGCTCAGCTCTCGAGGGCCTCGTCGACCAGCTTGACGGCCTTGTCCTCGCCGCAGTGGCAGGCGAGGACCAGCTCGGAGACCAGGATCTGGCGGGAGCGCTGCAGCATTCGCTTCTCACCGGCCGAGAGGCCCTTCTCGCGATCCCGCACGGTGAGGTCACGAACCACCTCGGCGACCTGGAAGATGTCACCCGACTGGAGGCGCTCGATGTTGCCCTTGAAGCGCCGGCTCCAGTTGCCCTGGGTGGAGGACTCGCCGGTGCGGAGGATCTCCATCACGCCCTCGACGTCCTCGGAGCTGCAGACCTCGCGGATGCCGACCTCCTGACAGCTCTCACGGGGGACCATGAGCGTCAGGTCGCCGTAGGTCAGCTTCAGGACGAGGTACTCGCGGGTCTCGCCACCCACCTCGCGGTCTTGCAGGCCTTCGATCGTGGCCGCGCCGTGCTGCGGGTAGATGACGCTGTCCCCGACTTTGAACATACGTGGAAACCCCTTCTCGTCGAGACCGACACCGATATGTTACCACTCGGAAATGTCCCGGAACAAGCGAATCCGCAGGTAGATGGCCTGATTGTTATTGGAATGAAAAACTCTGCCACCGAATGCGGTCAGGGGTAATACTCGACCATCGACGCTTCAGCGAGCCGTCCGAGCCCTTCGCGAACCTGCTTCGCCCGCTCCCGGCCGACCCCCTCCACCTCCTCCAGGTCGTCCAGCCCGGCGGCCAGGAGCACCTTCAGCGAGCCGAACCGCTCCACCACCCGGTCGATCACCCAGGTGGGCAGCTGCGGCACCTTGGCGAGCACGCGGTAGCCACGCGGTACCAGGGAGATGTCGAGCGCCTCCGGCTCGCCGACCAGGTCGAGCACCTTGGCCAGCGCGGCCGCGTCGGCCATCTCCTCCGGGGTGCGGCGGACCAGCTGCTGCAGCACGTCGTCCTGCTGGTGGCCGGGGCGGGGCAGCAGGTAGTCGCGCAGCACCGCCAGCTTGGCCTCCTCCACGCCCTCGGAGAGCTCGTCGAGCTGCAGGCGCAGCAGGCGGCCGTCGACGCCCAGCTCGGCCACGTAGCGCTCCAGCTCCACGCCGATGCGGCGCAGCATCTCGGCGCGGGCCAGCACCGCGAGCACGTCCCGCTGGGTGGCGGTGCCCTCCAGCTCGGCGCTGGTGAGCGTGCCGGCGACCTCGTCGAAGCGGTCGCGGTAGTGCTCGAGGGTCTGCACCGCCTGGTTGCCGCGTGACAGCACGTTGGCGACGTTCTCGAACACGTGGCGCAGCTCACCCAGGTAGAGGGTGAGGATGTGCATGGACTCCGAGACGGTCACCACCGGCACCTTGGTCTGCCTGGCGACGCGCTCGGCGGTGCGGTGCCTGGTGCCGGTCTCGGCCGTCTGGATGGCCGGGTCGGGCATCAGGTGGACGTTCGCCCACAGGATTGTCGTGCCCGGCTCGTCGAGGATGATCGCCCCGTCCATCTTGGCCAGCTCGGACAGCCGCTGGGCGGTGAACGACACGTCGATGCGGAAGCCGCCGGAGAACAGGGCCTGCACCTTCGGCGTGGCGCCGAGCACGACCAGCGCGCCCTTCTCGGCCCGCAGGACCCGCTCCAGCCCCTCGCGAAGCTGGGTGCCCGGGGCGACCCGCTCCAGCCCCTTGATCAGGCGGTGGTCGAACTGCGCGTGGGTCACCGCCGTCGTCCTGGGAAGGGAACGGTGGTCCCGCCACCGGGCCTGGCGGGCTGCGGCCCACGCTCGGTGGGGGCATGACCGGTCTGGGGAAGTATGGTGGCCAGCGCGTGGCTGACCGAGTCGACCTCGACGGTCGCGAGCCCGTCGGCGTCCTGGCCGGCCGGGACGAGCGCGCGGCGGAAGCCGAGGCGGCCGGCCTCGGCCAGGCGGCGCGGCAGCTGTGGCACGGGGCGGACCTCGCCGCCGAGGCCGACCTCGCCGAAGACGACCAGGTCGCTGGGGACCTCCCAGTTGCGCACCGCGGAGGCGAGGGCGAGGCAGGTGGCCAGGTCGGCGGCGGGCTCGGAGATGCGCACCCCGCCGGCGGTGGCGGCGAACACGTCCTTGCCGCTGAGCGGGACGCGGGCGCGCCGCTCCAGCACGGCGACGAGGATGGCGAGCCTGCCCGGGTCGAGTCCCTGGGCGGTGCGCCGCGGCATCGGCGCGTTGGTCTCGACGACCAGCGCCTGCACCTCGGTGACCAGGGGACGCCGGCCCTCCAGGCTGACGGTGCAGGCCACCCCGGGGACGCCGGCGTCGCGGGCGGAGAGGAACAGGCGCGACGGGTCGACCAGCGGCACCAGGCCAGCGTCGGTCATCTCGAAGCAGCCGACCTCGTAGGCGGGGCCGTAGCGGTTCTTGGTGCAGCGCACCAGGCGCAGCGCGTGGTGCTGGTCGCCCTCGAAGCTGAGCACCACGTCGACCAGGTGCTCGAGGGTCTTCGGGCCGGCGACCGCGCCGTCCTTGGTGACCTGGCCGACCAGGAAGGTGGCCACGCCGCGCTCCTTGGCCAGGCGCACGAGCTGGGCGGCGACCTCGCGCACCTGCCCGACGCCGCCGGGCGCGCCGGCCAGCTCGGGGTCGGCGACGGTCTGCACCGAGTCGACCACCACCACCCTCGGGTCGACCTGGTCGACCAGCGCGCGGACGGCGCCGAGGTCGGTCTCGGCGGCGAGGTAGAGGTCCTCGTGGAGCGCGCCGAGGCGCTCGGCGCGGAGCCGTACCTGCTCGCGCGACTCCTCGGCGCAGACGTACAGCACGCGACCGTTCTCGGCCATCCCGGCGAGCACACCGAGCAGCAGGGTGGACTTGCCGATGCCCGGCTCGCCGGCGAGCAGCACCACGCTGCCGGCCACCAGGCCGCCGCCGAGCACCCGGTCGAGCTCGTCCACCCCGGTGGGGCGGTGCGCGCCGACCTGCGGCGCGATCTCGACGATGCTCACGGCCGGGGTGACCGGCCCGGCGGGACGCGGCGGGCCGGAGCGGGCGACGACCTCTTCCACCAGGCTGTTCCAGGAGCCGCACGCGGGGCAGCGTCCCACCCAGCGCGGGGACGCTGCCCCGCACTCGCTGCAGGCGTAGGTGGTACGGATGGTCTTCGCCACGAGGAAAGGCTCCCACCGACGTGCCGGTCGGGGCGCCCGTTCGCGACGGCGCGGGAACGCGCCGACCGCACGGCCCGGTGATACAAAGAGGCTAGCATGCTAGACCAACACGCCGGCGGCGGGGGCGATGCCCACAGGCCCGCCGGGCGGGACCCGGACGAGGTGGTGCTGCAGCGCTTCCTGGTCAACGGGCGGCTGGTCGCCATCCCGGCCCAGCGGAGCAAGCGCCGGCTGGTCCTCGACCACCTGGCCGGCCTGTTCGAACCGGGCGTGCGCTACACCGAGGCCGAGGTGAACCAGGCCCTCGCCGGCTACCATCCCGACTACGCGGCGCTGCGCCGCTACCTGGTGGACGAGGAGTTCATGGACCGCTCCGGCGGGATCTACTGGCGTGCCGGCGGCACCGTCGACGTCGAGGGCCCGCCCGAGGAGTGAATGCCGTCCGGCCCTCATCCCACCTTTGCCAGCATGCCGGAGATCGCCGCGGTCAGCTCGAGGTTGTCGGCCGGCTTCTGGAAGAACGCGTCGGCGCCAGCCGCCAGGGTCCGCTCGGCCAAGGTGGCGTCCCCGGCGGTGAGCACGATCACCGGGGTGAGGGCGGTCGGAAGGTGGGCGCGCATGCGCTCGAGCACGGCCAGCCCGCCCCCGGCCGGCAGGCCGAGGTCGAGGATGACGAGGTCGACGCCGTCGTTGCGGGTCATTGCGGTGGCGGCGACCGCGTCGGAGGCCACGTCGACCTCGTAGCCGCTGGCCCGCAACCGCACCCCAAGCCCGAGGGCCAGGTCCTCGTCGTCATCGACGATCAGAATCTTCCCAGGCAACACCGCTCACCTCGCCGTAGGGCCACGTTTCCTGCCAGCCTGATCATCGACCGCTGCCGGTCACCGCTTTACCAGATCACCGGCGCCGACCGGCCTGCCCGCCGGGTCCAGCGGCAGGGTGAACGCGAAGGTCGCGCCCTCGCCCGGGCGGGAGTCGACCCAGATGCGTCCACCCTGCCTGGCGACCAGCTCGCGGCAGATGTGGAGGCCGAGGCCGAGGCCCTTGCGGCTGGGGCCGGCGTCGTCCTCCACCTGCCAGAGGCGCTCGAAGATGCGCTCGGCGGCGTCGGCGGGCACGCCGGGCCCGCTGTCGGCCACCTCGACGCGGGCGAAGGAGGGGTCGCCGTCGGCGAGCGCCGAGACGCGCACCTCGCCGCCCTCGGGGGTGAACTTCAGGGCGTTGTCGAGCAGGTTGCCGAGCACCTGCCCGACCCTGCCCGCGTCGGCCTTGACGGGGGCGAGGCCGGGCTCGACTTCCGCGCTGAGCCGGATGCCCTTGCCGGCGGCGCGGCCGGCGAAGCCGCCGACGGCGTCCTCGACCAGCGGCGCGAGCTCGATCCGCTGCACCGTCACGGCCAGCTTGCCCGTCTGCGCGCGGACCGCGTCGAGCAGCTCGGCGACCATCCCCTCGAGCTGGCGGGCGTTGCGCAGGGTGCGCTGGACGTAGGCCTGCTGCTCGTCGTTGAGCGCGCCGGCCAGGCCGTCGGCGAGGATGTCGAGGAACTGGTGCATGGCCGCCAGCGGGGTGCGCAGCTCGTGGGAGACGTGGGTGAGGAACTGGTCGCGCAGCCGGATCTGCTCGGACCGGGCGCGTTCCAGCTCGACGCCGATCTGGTGGCGCTCGACGGCGTGGCGGATCAGGCGGGCCAGCAGGGCACCGTCGACGACGCCCTTGGGGAGGTAGTCCTGCGCGCCGGCCTGCACGGCGCGGACCGCCAGCTCCTCGTCGTCCAGGCCGGTGAGCACCACCACCGGCACGCCGGGATGCTCGCGCTCGAGCTCGGCCAGGGTGTCGAGCCCCTGGCTGTCCGGCAGGTGCAGGTCGAGCAGGACGATGTCGACGCCGCCGTCGCCGAGCGCGGCGAGGGCCTCGTCCAAGCGCTCGACGTGGGTCAGCCGGAAGCGGTGGACGCCGGCGTCCTGCAGGGTCGCCTCGAGCAGCCGGGCGTCCGACCGGCTGTCCTCCACCAGCAGGATCCTGGTCGGTTCGGGCATTGCTGAACTACTCGGCCCTGGCCGGGTCCTGCTTGAGCGGCCTCAGCCCTCCGCGCCGACCTTGACCGTGACCCGACGCGGCGGCGGCGCGGAGATGGGGCAGCTGGTGCACGGCTCGTGGTCGCTGCGCTGCTCCGCCGGGACCTCGCCGGGGCGGCGGATGGTGGCGAAGGCCAGCAGCCCGCCCGCGGCGCACAGGCTCGCCGTGATCAGCATGGCCATGCGGAAGCCGGCGCCGAACACCGCCGGCGTGAGCGCGCCGGCGCCAGAGATGCCGGCGGCGACCGGCAGCACGGCGACCGCGAGCAGCCCCGCCACCCGGGCGACGTCGTTGTTGATCGCGGAGGCCACGCCGGCGTGCTCGGCGCTCGCGGCCGCCAGCACCGTCGAGGTGAGCGGGGCGACGGTCAGCGACAGGCCGAGGGCGAACACCAGGACGCCGGGCAGGACGTCCACCAGGTAGCTGCCGCCGGCGTCGATCCGGATGAGCAGGGCGAGCCCCGCCGCCGCCAGCAGGGGCCCGAGCGACATCGGCAGGCGCGGCCCGATGCGCTGGGCGAGCCGGCCGGCGCGCGCCGAGAGCAGCAGCATCACCAAGGTGGTCGGGACCAGCGCGACCCCGGAGGCGAGCGGCGAGTAGCCGGCGACCCGCTGCAGCTGGATGGGCAGCAGGAAGAAGGACCCGCCGAGCGCGCCGTAGACCACGAAGGTGACCAGGTTGGCGGCGGTGAACTGGCGCGAGGCGAAGATGTCGAGCGGCAGCATGGGATGCTTCGAGGTCCGCTCGACGGCCACGAAGGCGGCCAGCGCGAGCACCCCGCCGACGCCGGTGGCCAGGATCAGCGGGGAGGTCCAGCCGCGGCCGGCACCCTCGGTGAGCGCGTAGGTCACACCGGCCAGGCCGAGGGCCGCCAGCGCCGCCCCGGTGATGTCGAGCTGGGGCGCGGCGGCGGGGTCGCGACTCTCCGGCACGTGCCGCAGCGTGATCCAGACCACGAGGGCGGCGAGCGGCAGGTTGATCAGGAAGATGAGCCGCCAGCTGAACGCCTCGACCAGCCAGCCGCCGAGGAACGGCCCGATGGCGGTGGTCACCCCGGCCAGCCCGGACCACGCCCCGATGGCGGTGGAGCGGTCCTCCGGGTGGAAGCTCGCCTCGATGATCGCCAGGCTCCCCGGCGTGAGCAGCGCCCCGCCGACGCCCTGCAGGGCGCGCGCGGCGACCAGCACGCCCGGGTTGGGGGCGAGCGCGCACAGCAGCGAGGCGACCGCGAACCAGATCACCCCGACCACGAAGGTGCGCCGGCGGCCGTTGCGGTCGCCGAGCGAGCCGCCGAGCAGCAGCAGCCCGGCGAGGGTGAGGGTGTAGGCGTTGACGGTCCACTGCAGGCTGGCCAGCCCGGCGTGGAGCTGCCTGCCGATGGTGGGCAGGGCGACGTTGACCACGGTGGCGTCGAGGAAGGCGATGCCGGAGCCGAGGATGGTGGCGAGGAGGATCCAGCGGCCCCTGGGAGAGGCGTAGCGCACCATGTCGCCGTCGACGGCCTCCGCGCGGCCGCCCCCGGCGGCCGCCGGCGCGCTCCCGTCGCCATTGCCAGCCTGGGCCTGCCCTACGTGCTCGCGCTCGTCAGTCACCCGCGCCACCCTTCGTCGGGTCCCTCTCGATGCCCGGAACAGCCCCCCAGGTAGAGGTATTCCGGCACCGGCCACCCTATCCCGGCAGGTGCAGGCGGCCGTCGCGGCCGCGGTCGACCAGGCCGTCGGCTTCGAGGCGGGCGAGCAGCCCGGCGAACCAGCCGGCGGGCCGGCCGGCGGCGTCCGCCCCGACCTCGGCGGCGAGCGCGGCCTCGTCGAGCCCGGCCGGCGCGGCCGCCAGGGCGCGCACGACCGCGCCGCGCCAGCGCCGGTCCGAGGTGGCGAACGGCGCGGTGGGCCGCGCCCGCGGCGGCGGCGCCGCCGGCCCGAGCGCCTTCCAGCGGCAGCGGGCCAGTAGCGGGCAGCCCTGGCAGCGGGGCCGGGGGCGGCAGTGGGTCGCCCCGAGGTCCATCAGCGCCGAGCTCCACTCCCAGGCGCGGCCGCTCGGGACGGCCGCGTCGGCCAGGCGCTGCCTGGCGGCGGGGCCGAGGCTGGACGGGTCGGCCCCCGCCAGGGAGCGGGCCAGCACCCTGGCCACGTTCGTGTCGACGGGGGCGACCTGCTGGCCGAAGGCGAAGCAGGCGACCGCGCGGGCGGTGTACGGGCCGACGCCGGGCAGGGCAGCCAGCCCGGCGACGTCCGGCGGCCAGCCGCCGCGGCCGACCACCGCCTGGGCGGCGGCGCGCAGGGCGAGCGCGCGGCGGTTGTAGCCGATCCCCTGCCACACCCGCAGCACCGCCGCCGGGCTCGCCGCGGCCAGCGCCTCGACGGTCGGGAAGGCCGCGAGGAACCGCGGCCAGGCGGCCGCGGCCCTGGCCGCCTGGGTCTGCTGGGCGAGCATCTCGGCGACCAGGATGCGGTACGGGTCGCGGGTGTGGCGCCAGGGCAGGTCGCGGCCGGCGGCCGCGAACCAGGCGAGCACCTCGCTCCGGAGCCCGGCGAGCAGCTCGGGCGCGAGCTCGCCGGGGCCCGCCTGGTCCTGGCGCCCCGGCGGTCTGGGCGCTGGCGGCATGGGCGCATCCTATGCGCCGGGCGTGACGTTCATACGACCAGGTTGACCAGCCGGTCGGGCACGTAGACGGTGCGCAGGGGCGCCCGGCCGCCCAGCTGCCGGCGGACGCGCTCGCTGTCCAGCGCGAGCGCCAGCGCCTCCTGGCGGTCCAGCCCGGCGGGGGCCACCAGCACGTCGCGGCGCTTCCCGTTCACCTGCACCACCAGGTTGACGCGCTCGGGTTCCAGTGCCGACGGGTCGTGGTCCGGCCAGGGCTGGCGGTGCACCGAGTAGGGCCCGCCGGCGCGGCTCCACAGCTCCTCCGCCAGGTGCGGGGCGAATGGCGCCAGCAGCAGCACCAGGGTGCGGCCGACCCGCTCCCGCTCTCCGGCGGAGAACGCCGCCCGCTGCTGCCGTGCCCAGCGCGTCAGCTCCATCAGCGTCGCCACGGCGGTGTTGAACCGCAGCCGCTCGACGTCCCGCCCGACCGCGGCCACGGCGCGGTCCAGCGGCCGCAGGTCCACGCCACCGTTCCCGGGATGGTGGGGCTCGGTCAGCAGGCGCCAGACCCGCGCCGAGAAGCGCTCGATCCCGGCCAGGCCGGCGTCGGAGAAGTCCCCGCCCACTTCCCACGGACCGCAGAACAGCAGGTACATGCGCAGGTTGTCGGCGCCGACACGGCCGACGTAGGCGTCCGGGTCGACCACGTTGCCGCGCCGCTTGGACATCTTGCGGCCGTCCTTGCGCAGCAGGCCGTGCAGCCGCAGGCGGGGGAACGGCTCGGCGAACGGCAGCAGGCCCTGGTCGTGCATGGCCATGGTGACGAAGCGGGCGTACAGGTGGTGGCGGTTGACGTGCTCGGGCCCGCCCAGGTACAGGTCGACCGGCAGCCAGTTGGCGGTGCGCTCCGCCGACCAGGGCTCGTCGTCCAGGTCGGCCGAGGGGTAGCGCAGGAAGTACCAGGCCGAGTCCAGGAAGGTGTCCGACACGTCGGTCTCCCGACGCGCCGGCCCGCCGCAGGACGGGCAGGTGGTCTCGACGAACGAGGCCACCGCCGCCAGCGGCGAGGCCTCCGTCCCCGTCGGCCGGATGTCGCGCACCTTGGGCAGCAGCACCGGCAGCTGGTCCTCCGGCACCGGAACCGTGCCACACCCCTGGCAGTAGACGATCGGGATCGGCGGTCCCCAGTAGCGCTGCCGTGAGATCAGCCAGTCGTGCAGCCCGCCGATCCACTCCTGCTGCGAGTGCTTGGCCGCCTCCGGCCAGTCCAGCCCGTCCAGCCCGTCGCGCAGGCGGTCGGCGTAGGCGGTGATGCGCAGGAACCACTGGCGCATCACCCGGATGGTGACCCGGGTGTCGCAGCGCTCGCAGCGCTCGCCCTCGACCTGCTCGTTGGCCAGCACGGTCAGGCAGGAGGGGCACCAGGTCACGGGCGCCTCGCGCCGCTCGGCCAGCCCGGCCTCGAACAGACGCAGGAACAGCCACTGCGTCCAGCGGTAGTAGGCCGGGTCGCTGGTGGACAGCTGGTGGCCCCAGTCCCAGGCCGCCCCCAGGCGTCGCAGCTGCTCGCGGTAGCGGGTGGTGGTGGTGGCGGTCAGTGGGGCCGGGTGCCGGCCGACGCGCAGCGCGTAGTTCTCGGTGTGGATGCCGAAGGAGTCGAACCCGATCGGCTGGAACACCGTGCGGCCGTTCATGCGCAGCCAGCGGCCGTGGGTGTCGGCGCCGCAGTAGGTGTAGGCGTGGCCGACGTGCAACCCCTCGGCCGACGGGTAGGGGAACTCGACCAGGTTGTAGAACTTCGCTCCCGTGCTCGCCTCCGCGGTGTCGACCTCGTCCAGCCGGTCGGCTGCCCAGCGGGCCTGCCAGCGGGCCTGGACCGCCAGCGGGTCGTAGCGGGGGTCGCTCATGGTCTGATCCCTCCTCACCCAAGTGTCGCAGGCAGGCGGGCGGGGAGGCGAAGGAAATTGGCCGGGAACGACGGAGCCCCCAGGCGAACCCGGGGGCTCCGTCTATCCCTGGGGTGGGACAGGTGCGACGCCTATTCCTTGCCGGCCAGCTCCGCCGGTGGGATGTCGACGTCGGCCGGCTGGTCCATGGTGCGGAAGATGATCTCCCCGTTCTCCGCGTCGACCACGACCAGGTCGCCGGCCTTGAATTCCTTCCACAGCAGCTTCTCCGAAAGCGGGTCCTCGATCAAGCGCTGGATGGTCCGGCGCAGCGGGCGAGCGCCCAGCGCCGGGTCGTAGCCCCTGTCGGTCAGGATCGCCTTGGCGTTGTCGGTCAGCTCGATCGCGATGTCCTTGGACTTGAGCTGCTCGACCACGCGCCTGAGCAGCAGGTCGACGATGGCGAACACCTCCTCGCGGCTGAGCTGGTGGAAGACGATCACCTCGTCGATCCGGTTGAGGAACTCCGGACGGAAGTGCCGCTTGAGCTCGTCCATGACCTTGTCGCGCATGCGGTCGTAGTCGACCTTGGCGTCGGGCCGTGCGGTGAAGCCGAGGGTGGCGCCCTTGGCGATGTCCCGCGTGCCCAGGTTCGAGGTCATGATCAGCACCGTGTTCTTGAAGTCCACGGTGCGGCCCTGCGCGTCGGTCAGGCGGCCGTCCTCGAGGATCTGCAGCAGCGTATTGAAGACGTCCGGGTGGGCCTTCTCGATCTCGTCGAACAGCACCACGCTGAACGGCTTGCGCCGCACCGCCTCGGTGAGCTGGCCGCCCTCCTCGTAGCCGATGTACCCGGGCGGCGAGCCGATCAGCCGGCTGACCGTGTGCTTCTCCATGTACTCGGACATGTCGAGCGCGATCAGCGCGTCCTCGTCGCCGAAGAGGAACTCGGCGAGGGTGCGGGACAGCTCGGTCTTCCCCACCCCGGAGGGGCCGAGGAAGATGAACGAGCCGGAGGGGCGCTTGGGGTCCTTGAGGCCGGCCCTGGTGCGCCGGATCGCCTGGGCGACCGCCTTGATGGCGGTGTCCTGGCCGACCACGCGCTTGTGCAGCTCGTCCTCCATGCGCAGGAGCTTGGCGGTCTCCTCCTCGGTGAGCTTGAACACCGGGATGCCGGTCCAGGAGGCGAGGACCTCGGCGATCTCCTCCTCGTCGACCTCGGCGACCACGTCCATGTCGCCGGACTTCCACTCCCGCTCGCGCTTGGCCTTCTCGCCCAGGAGCGTCTTCTCCTTGTCGCGGAGGTTGGCCGCCTTCTCGAAGTCCTGCGCGTCGATCGCGGACTCCTTGTCGCGGCGCACGTCGGCGATGCGGCCGTCGAACTCGCGCAGGTCGGGCGGGGCGGTCATGCGGCGGATGCGCATGCGGCTGCCGGCCTCGTCGATCAGGTCGATCGCCTTGTCGGGCAGGAAGCGGTCGGAGATGTAGCGGTCGGCGAGGTTGGCGGAGGCGACCAGGGCGTCGTCGGTGATGGTGACGCGGTGGTGCGCCTCGTAGCGGTCGCGCAGCCCCTTGAGGATGTCGATGGTGTGGGCCACCGTCGGCTCGCTGACCTGGATGGGCTGGAAGCGCCGCTCCAGGGCGGCGTCCTTCTCCAGGTGCTTGCGGTACTCCTCGAGGGTGGTCGCGCCGATCGTCTGCAGCTCGCCACGGGCCAGCATGGGCTTGAGGATCGAGGCCGCGTCGATCGCGCCCTCGGCCGCGCCGGCGCCGACCAGGGTGTGCAGCTCGTCGATGAACAGGATGATGTCGCCGCGGGTGCGGATCTCCTTGAGCACCTTCTTGAGGCGCTCCTCGAAGTCGCCGCGGTAGCGCGACCCGGCGACCAGCGCACCCAGGTCGAGCGTGTACATCTGCTTGCCCTTGAGCGTCTCGGGCACCTCGCCCTTGACGATCGCCTGGGACAGGCCCTCGACGATGGCGGTCTTGCCGACGCCCGGCTCGCCGATCAGCACCGGGTTGTTCTTGGTGCGCCGCGACAGCACCTGCATGACCCGCTCGATCTCGCGCTCGCGCCCGATCACCGGGTCGAGCTTGCCGTCGCGGGCGAGCTGGGTGAGGTTGCGTCCGAACTGGTCGAGCACGAGCGAGCCCTGCGGTTGCGCCTCGCCACTGGCGGTGCCGGCCTGGCCTTCCTTCCCACCGGCGTAGCCAGACAGGAGCTGGATCACCTGCTGGCGCACGCGCGACAGGTCGGCGCCGAGCTTGACCAGGACCTGGGCGGCGACGCCCTCACCCTCGCGGATCAGCCCGAGCAGGATGTGCTCGGTGCCGATGTAGTTGTGCCCAAGTTGCAGCGCCTCACGCAGCGACAGCTCGAGCACCTTCTTGGCGCGCGGGGTGAACGGGATGTGCCCGGTCGGGGCGGTCTGGCCCTGCCCGATGATCTCCTCGACCTGCGCCCTGACGGCTTCCAGCGAGATCCCGAGCGACTCGAGCGCCTTGGCGGCGACGCCCTCGCCCTCGTGGATCAGGCCGAGCAGGATGTGCTCGGTCCCGATGTAGTTGTGATTGAGTAGTCGGGCTTCCTCCTGCGCGAGCACGACCACCCGTCGCGCCCGGTCGGTGAAGCGCTCAAACATGGCCTACCCCCAGGGATACAGCGGCAGCGGATGCTTGCCGCCAATCGACTATAGCACTGGCCCTCGGGCCGCCCGGAGGGCCGGGCACCGTCCAGCCAACACCGCTGTGCATCAGGTCAACGCCACCGTGCCGGCATCTGTTCCCTCGCCCGTAACCCTCACCTTGCTAGGAGACATCGGCGGCCCGACAGCGCGCTTGACGGTCTCGCCGGTCCCATCCTCATGTTCGTCCCCGGATGCCCATAGGGATGTCCCGTAGGCGACGAAATCAGGCAGAGCTAGGGAGGGCTCCGGAGGGGTCCCGACGGGGTGCCTACAGCTCCTCGGGGCGGAGCTGCGGGAACAGCACCGCCTCGCGGATCGAGGAGAGGCTGCCGAGCAGCATCACCAGGCGGTCGACGCCGATGCCGAGGCCGGCGTTGGGCGGCAGGCCGAGCTCGAGGGCGCGCAGGTAGGCCTCGTCGACCACCATCGCGTCCTCGTCCCCGCCGGCCTTGGCCAGGGCCTGCTCCTCCATCCGGCGGCGCTGCTCGTCCGGATCGGTCAGCTCGGAGAAGGCGTTGGCGTACTCGCGGCCGAGGATGATCAGCTCGAAGCGCTCGGTCACGTAGGGGTCGTCGCGGTGCGGGTGGGCCAGCGGGGAGACCTCGACCGGGTAGTCGGTCACGAAGGTCGGCGCGACGATGCGGTGCTCGGCGTGCTTCTCGTACAGCTCCAGCACCAGCTTGCCGGTGCCCCAGCCCGGCTCGTAGGGGACCCCGGTCCGGTCGCACACGGTGCGCACCTTGTCCAGCGGCCAGTCGTAGGAGAGGTCGGGCTCGCCGACCGCGTCCCTGACCGCGTCGAGCAGGGGCAGCTCGGGCCAGTCGGCGTCGAGGTCGAGCTCGCCGCCAGGGTGGACGATCCGGCGCGTGCCGACGGCCGCGTCCGCGGCCTCGCGGATCACGTCCCTGGCCAGGCGCATCATGTCGCGGTAGTCGGCGAACGCCTCGTTGGACTCGAGCATGGTGAACTCGGGGTTGTGCCTGGCGTCGATCCCCTCGTTGCGGAACATGCGGCCCAGCTCGAAGACCCGCTCGAGGCCGCCGACCAGCAGCCGCTTGAGGTACAGCTCGCTGGCGACGCGCAGGTACAGGTCGGTGTGCAGGGCGTTGTGGTGGGTCACGAACGGCCGCGCCAGCGCGCCGCCGGGGACGGGCTGCAGGATCGGCGTCTCCACCTCCACGTAGCCCCGATCGACCATGGAGCGGCGCAGCGAGGCGAGCACGTCGGCGCGGAGCCGCGCCGCCCTGCGCGCGGCCGGGTTGACGACCAGGTCGACCTCGCGCTGGCGGGAGCGGACCTCCACGTCGGTGAGGCCCTTCCACTTGTCGGGCAGGGGTCGCAGCGACTTGGCGAGCAGGAACACCTCGGTCGCCTTGACCGACAGCTCGCCCTTGCGGGTGCGCACCACCGGACCCTCGGCGCCCACCCAGTCGCCCTGGTCGAGGTCGGTGACCAAGCGGAACTGGTCGTCGCCGAGGGCAGCGGCGGTCAGCATCACCTGCAGCTCGTCGTCGCCCTGGCGCAGCATCCAGAAGGCGAGCCTGCCGAAGTCGCGCTTGAGGACGATGCGGCCGGCGACCCGGACCACGTCGTCGGTCTCCTCGTCCGCCGCGAGCCCCTCCCAGCCGTGGGCGACCTCGGCCAGGGTGTGGCTGCGCACGAAGCCGACCGGGTAGGCGTCCACCCCGGCGGAGCGCAGCCGCGCCAGCTTGGCCCCACGCGCCCGGCGCGCCTGCTCCGCCCGCCCGGCCTCGGCGCCAGGCGCCGCGGAGTCCCCCTCGCCGGTGGGGGCGGTCGCGCCGTCCGGTTGCCCGGCGGCGCTCGGGATCGGGTCGGGGTGGGGCACGGCCTGCCTCCGGCTGCGGCTGCGGCGATCGGGACGTGTCCGATGCTACTGGAAGCGCCGCCGGAGCACGCCAGCGGTTTCGCGGGCGGCGACGGCGGCGCCGTGACGCGCTCGCGAGGTCCGCCTACTACGTGATACGTAGGTAAAACTTACCAGTTTGGCAATTGCAGAATCGGCGGAAGAACAGGGTAGAAACACGGTGGCGCGGGACCCGGCAGTCGGGTCCCCGAGCGTGCCTCCCGCCCCACCTGTGACCTTCCCCCTCCGGCCCCGCCGCCCCGCCCCCCGGGCGGCGGGCCGGTTTTTGTATGGAAGCGCTCGCTCAGCGGGGACGTGCGCGCACCAGGGCGACCAGGGCGGCGACGATCGCCAGCCCCCCGAGCACCTGACCGGCAGGGCCGAGGCCGGCGGCGCCGCCGTAGACGACCAGGCCGAGGCCGACCAGCAGGACGACGCTGGCCAGGTTGCCAATCCGGGAGCGCTCGCGGGCGCGGCCGAAGTCGGTGCGCCCGCGGCGCCCGATGAAGCCGTCGAGCACGTCGACCGGGTGGTCGTCGTCGGCCAGGTAGAGCCACACCTCGCCGGGGCCCTCGTCGACCAGCAGCAGCCAGCCGCTCGACGGCGGCGGACCGGCGGCGAGCGCCAGCGCCCTGGAAGCGCGCGCCCCCGTCGCCGGCACCCGCAGCGACCGGTCCCGCGACGGGGTCGTCGCGACCACCACCCGGACCGCGAGCAGGCCGTCCTCGCCGGCGGGCGGCACCGCCGAGGCCGCGGCCCGGTCGAACACCGGGGCGTGCTCGGGCAGGCGGCGCCACAGCGCGATCCCCTCCCGGCGCACCAGCCCCTCCTGCTCGGACGGAGCGCCGAGCACCACCGCCTCGACCCCGAACGGCCGGAAGGCGCGCGGCGAGAGCGCGCGGCCCTCGATGCGGTCGGGCCGTGCCGGCCGCGCCTCGCCGGGCGCGCTCACGGCGTGGCGCCCTCGCTGCGCCGCGCCCGCTCGGCACGGTCGCCTGAAGCGCGTGAGGCC
>DASUZB010000104.1:0-17353 GCA_036377075.1 Actinomycetes bacterium
GCTGGGGCTGGTCGGCTGCTGGGGCTACCGGCTGACGCCCGCCCCCTTCCGGCCACGGGCACGGCGACGGTGGTGGCCCGGCCGGCCGGCGCGGGCGACTACTGACGCCCAAGGGAGCCTTTCCACAGCCCACGCACTGACGCATCTGCCCGAACACGGGTTCGAGTAGGATTCACGCCGGGATGCTCGTGACCCAGGCCTACCGGTACGCCCTCGACCCCACCCCGCGGCAGCAGCGGGCACTGCGGTCGCACTGCGGCGCGGCCCGGTGCGCCTACAACTGGGCACTTGACCTGGTCAAGCAGCGCCTGGACCAGCGCGCCGCCGGCAAGGACGTCGAGGTGCCGTGGACGCTGCCGGCGCTGCGCCGGGAGTGGAACCGCGCCAAGGACCAGGTGGCCCCGTGGTGGCGGGAGAACTCCAAGGAGGCCTACAACTCCGGCCTGGACGCCCTGGCCCGCGGGCTGAAGAACTGGTCGGACTCCAAGCACGGCCGGCGCAAAGGCACCAAGGTTGGTTTCCCGAGGTTCAAGGCTAAGCATCGTGCTCGGCCGTCCTGCCGGTTCACCACCGGCGGGATCCGCGTCGAGGCCGACCGCCACCATGTCACCCTGCCGAAGATCGGCCGGATCCGTACGCACGAGTCCACCCGTAAGCTCGCCCGCCGCCTGGAAGCCGGCACCGCCCGCATCCTGTCAGCCACGATCTCGCGCACCGCCGACCGCTGGTATGTGAGCTTCACCGTCGAAGTCCAGCGCCGCATCCCCGAGGTGCCGCGTGCTGGCAGCGTGGTGGGCGTGAACGTCGGCGTACGCCACCGGGCGGTGCTGTCCACTGGGCAGCTCGTCGCCAATCCTCGCCCGCTCGACCAGGCCCAGCGGCGGCTGCGCCGGCTCAACCGCCAGCTCGCCCGCCGCCACGGTCCAAGGGGCGAAGACGGCACCCGCCAGACCCCCTCGGCGGGATGGCAGCAAACCCGCCGGCGACTGGCCCAGACGCACGCCCGCGTGGCACACCTCCGCTACGACGGCCTGCACGAGCTCACCACCGAGCTTGCCAGCAGCCATGGGACGGTGGTGGTCGAGCGGCTCAACATCGCCGGCATGCTGCGCAACCGCCTGGGCCGGGACGCGGCTGGTCCAGGCGGACCCGTTCTACCCGTCCAGCAAGACGTGCTCGGCCTGCGGGGCAGCGAAAGCCAAGCTGCCGCTGTCAGCCCGGGCGTTCTGCTGCGAGACCTGCGGCATTCGCATCGACCGTGACCTCAACGCCGCGTTGAACCTCGCCGCGCTGGTCACCGAGGTGGTCGCCGGGAGTGGTCCGGAGACCCAAAACGCCCGTGGAGGGGACGCAAGACCCGGCCTGGCCGGGCAGACCCCTTTGAAGCGGGAACCCCGCGCCAGCCGCGCGCTGAGGTAAGACGGGGACCGCCGGCCGGTAACGGCCGGCTGCCTAGATCGCTGATGCTCGCTGGCGATCAGGGTAACGGTCTACGCTGGCGGGAGAAGAGAGCCACCGGTCCACGCACGAGGGAGGCCATCGCGAATGAGCATCGCAGCCAACGAGCAGCGGGTCGTCGACGCGGTCACCCCCAAGCTGCTCATCGGCGGGGAATGGCGCGACGCCGAAGGCGGCGCCACCCTGGAGGTGGAGGACCCCTCCACCGGCGAGCCGCTGTGCGAGGTGGCCAGCGCCAGCCCCGCCGACGGCAAGGCCGCGCTCGCCGCGGCCGTGGACGCCCAGGCCGACTGGGCCGCCCACCCGCCCCGGGAGCGCGGCGAGATCCTGCGGCGCGCCTTCGAGCGCATCACCGCCCAGAGCGACGACCTCGCCCTGCTGATGACCCTGGAGATGGGCAAGCCGCTGGCCGAGTCCAAGGCGGAGATCGCCTACGCGGCCGAGTTCTTCCGCTGGTTCGCCGAGGAGGCGGTGCGCATCGCCGGCCGCTACTCGGTCGCCCCCAACGGCAAGGGCCGCATGCTCACCCTGCGGCAGCCGGTCGGGCCCTGCCTGCTGATCACCCCGTGGAACTTCCCCATGGCGATGGGCACCCGCAAGATCGGCCCGGCGGTCGCCGCCGGCTGCACCATGGTGGTCAAGCCGGCCAAGCAGACGCCGCTGTCGATGCTCGCCCTCGCCCGCATCCTGGAGGAGTGCGGCCTGCCGCCCGGGGTGCTCAACGTGGTCGTCAGCCAGCACTCGGGCGCGGTGATGGAGCCGCTGATCAAGGACGGGCGCACCCGCAAGCTGTCGTTCACCGGCTCCACCGAGGTCGGCCGCACGCTGATCGCCCAGGCGGCCGACCAGATCCTGCGCGTCTCCATGGAGCTCGGCGGCAACGCCCCGTTCCTGATCTTCGACGACGCCGACCTCGACCTCGCCGTCGAGGGCGCGATGATCGCCAAGATGCGCAACATCGGCGAGGCCTGCACCGCGGCCAACCGCTTCCACGTCGCCGAGTCCGTGGCCGAGCCGTTCGCCGCCAAGCTGGCCGAGCGCATGGGCGCGCTGCGGATCGGCCGCGGCACCGACGACGGCGTGCAGGTGGGCCCGCTGATCGACGCGGCGGCGGTGAAGAAGGTCAGCGAGCTGGTCGACGACGCGCTCGGCAAGGGCGCCACCGCCGTGGTCGGCGGCCGCGCCGGCAACGGCCGCGGCTACTTCTACGAGCCCACCGTGCTGGCCGGCGTGCCCGGCGACGCGCGCGTGCTCAAGGAGGAGATCTTCGGCCCGGTCGCGCCGGTGGCCGCGTTCGGCTCCGAGGACGCGGCGGTGGCGGCGGCCAACGACACCGAGTACGGCCTGGTCGCCTACGTGTACACCAGCAACCTGCAGCGCGCCTTCCGGGTGATCGAGGGGCTCGAGACCGGCATGGTCGGGCTCAACCAGGGCATGGTCTCCAACCCGGCCGCGCCCTTCGGCGGCGTCAAGCAGTCCGGCTTCGGCCGCGAGGGCGGCCTGGAGGGCATCGAGGAGTACCTGGAGACCAAGTACGTCGCCATGAACCTGTAGACCTGGAGGGCCGCGAAGCTGGACGAGGCCACCGCCGGCCCGGCCGCCGGTGTGCGGCCCGGCGGTCCCTGGGTGCCCCGCGCGCTCGCCGTGCTGCTCGGCGCGCCGCTGGCGCTCGCCTTCCCGCGCCCGTCGCTCTGGGTCCTGGCCTTCTTCGGCCTGGCGCCGCTGGTGGTGCTCGTCCGGTCGGCGCCGAGCGGGCGCGAGGCGGCGGTCGTGGCCTGGCTCGGCGGGGCCGGCTTCTTCTTCGCGGTCGACTCGTTCGTGCTCAACAAGGTGGGGCCGTTCGCCCCGCCGCTGGCGCTGCTGCTCGGCACCACCTGGCTGCCGTGGGGCTGGCTCGCCTGGGCGCTGCTGCGCGGCCGGCCGGGACCCGGGCGCGTGCTGGCGGCGCTGCTGCTGGTCCCCAGCGCCTGGGTGGCCGGCGAGTACGTGCGCTCCTGGCAGGGGTTCGGCGGCCCGTGGGGGCTGCTCGGCGCGAGCCAGTGGAACCAGCCGGCGGTGCTCGCGCTCGCCTCGGTCGGGGGCGTCTGGGCGGTCGGGTTCCTGCTGGTGGCCGTCAACGTCGGCGTCGCCGTGGCCTGCCGCCCTTTGGCGGGCCAGGACGACCGACAGCAGCGCCGTCCGCGTGCATCGCTATTCAGTGGTGGGTTCGCCGTGATGGTCTTCGGGGGGCGTGCGGGGGGCGGAGCCCCCCGCAGTCTGGCGCTGGGGGTGCCGCTGGCGCTGGTCGCCGGCACGCTGGCGTACGCGGCGGCGCGGCCCGCGCCGGGGGATACCCGGACGATTCGGGTGGCGCTGGTGCAGCCGGGCGTGATTTCGTCCGTCGAGGCCCGCTTCCGCGCCAGCGAGGCGGCCACCCTCGGGCTCGCCGGCAGCCGGCCCGACCTGGTCGTGTGGGGCGAGAGCAGCGTCGGCCGCGACCCCGACCGCAACCCGGGCGACCTGGTCCGGATCGCCGCGGCCGCCCGGGCGGTCGGCGCGCCGGTGCTGGTCAACGTCGACGCCGACCGTGCCGGCGGGGGCGGCATCTACAAGAGCTCGGTGCTGGTCGGCCCGGACGGCCGCCGCCTCGGCAGCTACGACAAGATGCGCCTGGTCCCGTTCGGCGAGTACGTGCCGTTGCGGCCGCTGTTCGGCTGGGTCACCCGCTTCACCGACGCCGCCGCCGCCGACCGCCGCCGCGGCACCAGCCTGCGGGTGCTGCACGCCGGCCCGGTCGCCGCCGGGCCGCTGGTCTGCTTCGAGTCCGCCTTCCCCGACCTGGCCAGGAACCTGGCGGCGCGCGGCGCCGACCTGGTCGTGGTGCAGAGCGCCACCACCACCTTCCAGCACAGCTGGGGGCCGGACCAGCACGCCAGCCTCGCCGCGGTGCGCGCGGTCGAGTCCGGCCGGCCGGTGGTGCAGGCCGCGCTGAGCGGCGTCTCGGCCGCCTTCGACGCCCGCGGCCGGCGCCTCGCCTGGCGCCCCACCGGCTGGCGCGGCGCGGTCGTGGTCGAGCTGCCCCGCAGCGGCGGGACCACCCCCTACGTGCGCTTCGGCGACTGGCTGCCGCGGGCCTGCTGCCTGGCCCTCGCGGGCGCGGCCCTGGCCGCCCTGTCACGCCGGCGGCGTTCTCGACCGAAGAAGGAGGAGGCGCTACCCTCCGCCACGGAGGCTCTACAGCGCGAGCATCGTTAGGGGACGCGGATGCCACATCCGATCCGCCGGATCGGCGTTCTGACCAGCGGCGGCGACGCGCCGGGGCTGAACGCGGTCATCCGGGCGGTGGTCAAGACCGCCTCGATCGAGTACGGCTGGACGGTCGCCGGGGTCGAGAGCGGCTTCGAGGGGCTGGTCGGCAAGCCGCGGGTCCGCCCGCTCGACCTCGGCTCGGTCAGCGGGCTGCTGCCGCGCGGCGGCACCATCCTCGGCTCCACCAACAAGGGCCACTTCGCGATGATGGAGGTCGACGGCAAGCCCTACCGCGACCCGGCGCCCTACAAGGAGCTCGCCGCCAACCTGCGCCGCCTGGCGATCGACGCGCTGGTGGTCATCGGCGGCGAGGGCAGCCAGGGGATCGCCTGCGAGCTGGCCAGGTACGGCGTGCGCGCCATCGGCGTGCCCAAGACGATCGACAACGACCTCTACGGCTGCGACCAGACCTTCGGCTTCGACACCGCCCTGACGGTCGCGACCGAGGCGATCGACCGGCTGCACACCACCGCCGCCAGCCACGACCGGGTGATGGTGCTCGAGGTGATGGGCCGCGACACCGGCTGGATCGCGCTGCACTCCGGCATCGGCGGCGGCGCCGACATCATCCTCGTCCCGGAGATCCCCTTCTCCGTCGACGCGGTCGCCAACACGGTGCTGACGCGCGAGTACCAGGGGTCGAACTTCTCCATCATCGTCTGCGCGGAGGGCGCCCAGGAGGCCGGCAGCGGCCAGGTCTACCAGGAGTCGACCGGCACGCTCGGCGGGATCGGCGGCTACGTCGCCACCCGCGTGGCGAAGGCGACCGGCAAGGACGCGCGCGTGGTGGTCCTCGGCCACCTGCAGCGCGGCGGCATGCCGACGCCGTTCGACCGGATCCTCGCCACCCGCTTCGGCGCGGCCGCGGTGCACGCGCTCGCCGAGGGCCACTACGGCGAGGTGATCGTGATGGCCGAGGGCGCCATCAAGACGATCGCGATGCTCGAGTGCGCCGGCCGCACCCGCACCGTCCCCACCGACCACGAGATCGTGCGGGCCGCCCGCGGCCTGGGCATCGGCTTCGGCGACGAGGACGACACCGAGCTGGACACCGAGGCACTCGCCTGACCGACGGGCCGCTGTCGCTGGCGTCTGGTATCTGTTTCGCGTGACCAAGCCGCCGATCCACCGACCCGAGCCGCCGGCGCTGACGGCGCCGCCGGCGCGGGGCAGCGGCGACCCCGACGCCGACCTGGCCGAGCTGCTGGAACGGGCGGAGGGCTACGCCCTGCGCGCCAAGGCGCCGGCGACGCTGCGGGCCTACGCCACCGACTGGCGCCACTTCAGCGCCTGGTGCGCCGCCCGCGGCATCGCCTCCCTGCCGGCGGAGGTGCGCACCGTGGCCGCCTACCTCTCCGCCCACGCCGGCCGTTCGGCGGTCACCACCCTGCGCCGCCGGCTCTCCTCGATCTCCCAGGTCCACCAGGCCGCCGGCTGGCCGAGCCCCACCGCCACCGCCGAGGTCCGCCTGGTCTGGCAGGGCATCGTGCGCACCCACGGCAGCCGGCCGCTGCGCCGCGCCGAGCCGGCCGTCACCGAGACCCTGCGCGCCCTGGTCGACGGCCTCGACTCCAGCCGCAAGGGCCGCCGCGACCGCGCCCTGCTGCTGCTCGGCTTCGCCGGCTTCCTGCGCCGCTCCGAGCTGGTCGCGCTCGACGTCGGCGACGTGGCCGAGGTGCCCGAGGGCCTCGAGGTGCTGGTGCGCCGCTCCCAGACCGACCAGCACGGCGAGGGCGCCGTGCTGCCGATCCCCTGGGGCCGGCACGCCGCCACCTGCCCGGTGCGGGCCTGGCGGGCGTGGCTCCAGGTGTCCGACGTCAGCGACGGGCCCGCCTTCCGCGCGGTCGACCGGCACGGCAACGTCGGCGCGGGGCGGCTCTCCGACCGCACCGTCGCCCGGGTGGTCAAGCAGGCGGCCCAGCGGGCGCGGCTCGACCCGTCCCAGTTCTCCGGCCACAGCCTCCGCTCCGGCCTGGCCGTGGCCGCCGCGCAGGCCGGCGTCGCCGAGGGGCTGATCATGGAGCAGGGCCGCTGGAAGTCCCCCACGGTGGTGCGCACCTACGTGCGCCGCGGCGAGCGGTGGCGCGAGGTGGTCGCCGGCCAGGTCGGCCTGTAGCCGCTCGCCGGTGCGGTCAGGCGGCGCCGGGCCACGAGAGGGTGACGGCGTGGCGGGGGCCACGGCGCAGGCGCACGCCGTGCTCGTCCTCGACCACGTCGGCGGCGAGCACCGCGGCCAGCTCGGCCTCGCGCTCGCGCGGCAGGCACAGGCGCCGGCGCAGGAAGGCGACCAGGTCATCGAAGGTCGCGAAGCTGGCCCGGGGGCCGGCGGTCCAGTCCTGGCGCTCGACCACCAGCCCGAGGGCGCGCAGGGCGGCCTCGGCGTCGTCGGCGGTCGGCCCGTCGGGGCGGTCGAGGTGGTGGAAGGTGCGCCACAGCGGCGCCTCCTCCACCAGCGGGTGCCGCTCGCCGAGCTGCGCCACCACCCGGTGGCGGGCGTGCGCGGTCAGGGCGCGGGCGAACGGCTCCAGGTCCTGCACGTTGTAGAGGACGTCGTAGCAGACGACCACGTCGGCGGCGCCGACCCGGTCGGCGACCTCGGGCCAGTGCCCCAGGACCGTCTCGGCGGCGACCTGGGCCTGCCTCGTCGCGGTCCGGAACGCCTCGAGCATGCCGGCCGACTCGTCGACCGCCACCAGGCGGTTGGCCTTGTTCACCGGGGGGCTACCGCTCGGCTTTGCGTGGCCGCCCGCCGCCTGGGTTCCGGCCTCGCTCTCGAGCCCCCCGGACCCCCCGCCGGCCAGCGGCAGGCTGGCCGCTCCCCCGCCGGCGCCGACGTCCAGCACCGTCCCGCCGGGCGGCAGCCAGCGCGCCGCCTCCCGGTCCGACGGGGTCGGCGCCCGCTCCCTGGCCTGGTCGGCGCGCCTGCGGAACAGGCCGACGGGCAGCTCCCAGGGCGAGTCCGGCACGGCGGCGAGGATCTCCTCGGGGATCGCCCAGGCTTCGAGCTGCTCCCGCCAGGCGCGCAGCGGGTCGGTCGCGGGCGGTGCGGTCATGCCGTGAAACTAGCACCCTCCGCCTACGCGGCGGCCACCGAGGCGTACAGCTCGCCGACCTTGCCGTCGAAGTAGGGGCCGTAGTAGGCGTTGCCGGTGTAGGTCGAGTTGACCGTGTACACGAAGCCGAGGCCGCGCCGGTCGGGCAGGACCACCCAGGGCCCGCCGCTGGCGCCCGGCCCCATGTCGCAGGCGATGCGGTGGCGGCCCCAGTCGCCCCGCTGGGTGCCGCCCTGGCAGTAGGCCAGCCAGTTGCCGACGTACTTGGGCGCGGGCCCGCGCGGGTAGCCCAGGACGGTCGCCGGCAGGCCGCGCTGCTCGTTCCAGGCGAGGCCCTGCCCGCCGGTCACCTCGGCGATGCGGCGCCCGTTCCTCGGCTGCATGACCAGGATGCCGACGTCGTAGCGCACGTCGCTGGCCTGCGCCCAGTTGCTCAGCACGGTCCAGGCGCGGGCGGTCCACTCGCCGAACGGCCGGGCGTTGCCGTGCTGGCCGGGCACGAACACGAAGTTGCGGAAGAAGCCGCGGCCCTGGCCGCCGTGGATGCAGTGCGCGGCGGTGAGGACCAGGTCCTTGCCGGGGCTGTTGAGCACCGTGCCCGAGCACTCGCCGGGCCCGTCGGGGGTCTCGACGAACAGCTTGCCGGTGGTGGCGGCCGGCGCCTGCGCGTACCCCTCGGGCCAGTCACCGCCGGTGGAGTCCGCCGGCGGGCGGAACGCCGCCGCGCTGGGCCGGGCCGGCGGCACGCGGCCGGCGGGGGCGCCGGCGGGCCCGGGGTGGTGCGCCGCGGTGGCCGGCGTCGGCAGCGAACTGGCGGTCGCGGTGCGCCGTGGCGACCAGTAGTCGAGCGCCGCCTTGGCCGCGTCCGGGCCGGCCGCGGCCAGCAGCGGCCGGTTGGGGCCGGGTTCGTGCGCCCAGCCGGCCCAGCCGACCGGCGCCGGCACCGCCAAGGCCGACACCCAGGTGGCCGCGACCACGCCGAGGAGGGCGGCGACCACCGGGCCCAGGCGCCAGGCGCGGTTCACCGGGCCTCCTGTCGTCGTCGTCGGCGTCGGAAACGAGAGCGTGCCTACCCTCCCGAGGGGGGGCGGACCGGGAGGGCAGGCACGAACGGGGCTATCCTCGCCGGCCTCCCCGCACCGGGCAACCTCGCCCCCGGGCCCGGTTCAGAGAGGTATCGCTCCTGCTCAGCGGCCAGGTCCCGGCCCAGCGGGCGGCACGTTCCGTCCCCTTCGTGCCCGAACCGGCATCAAGCGGTTACCAACCGGTAACCGTCCTGGCCGGCGCGCTGGACCGGGAATCAGCCCCTGAGCTGCCGAGTTCCTCCACCGGAGACCGCGAGCCACAGGAGGTCCTCGATGCGCTCCAGAATCGCGGCTGCCGCCGCCATCGCCGTGCTGCTGCTCGGCAGCCTGCTCGCCGGCGGCTGCAAGAAGAGCAGCGGTGGTGGCGGTGGCGGAGGCGGAGGCGGCTACCTGCGCCCGCCCGGCGCGAGCGCCCCTGCCGGGACGAGGTCCTAGCGCCGCGCCCTACGGCTCCGGCGCGACCGCCGGCGGGCCGAACAGGGCCAGGCGGTGGGCCACCGCCGCGGCCTCGATCCGGCTGCCGACCTCCAGCTTGGCGAGGATGTTGGAGACGTGCACGCTGGCGGTCTTGACGCTGATGAACAGCGCCTCGGCGATCTGCCGGTTGCTGCGGCCCTCGGCCACCAGCCGCAGCACCTCCAGCTCGCGCGGGGTGAGCCCGAGCCCGGCGTCCGCGGGGGCGCCCGTGGCCGCGGGGGTGGCGGCACCGCCGAGCGGCACGCGGCTGCGCCGGCCGAGCTGCTCCAGCTCGAAGCGGAGCGGCTGGGCACCGAGCCGGGCGGCGGTCGCGTAGGCGTCGCGCAGGACCCGCTCGGCAAGCTCCCGGTCCCTGGTGGCGAGCAGCGCCTCCGCCAGCCGCCAGCGCGCGTACGCCGCCTGGTACGGCTGCCCGGCCTTGTCCCAGGCGTCGACCGCCGCCTGCCAGCGCTCCGCGCTGGACTCGCCCAGCACCCTGGTCCACTCCGCCTCGCAGGCGGCCAGGTGCGCCTCGAACTCCGGCCCCCACGGCGTGCGCAGCCCGCGCGCCCCGTCGAGCAGCTCGGCGGCGGCCCGGCGGATGTCCACGCCCTCGTCGTCGGCGTGCCTGGCGCGGGCACGCTCGGCCTCGTCGGCCTCGGCCCGCAGGCCGACCGGGTAGAGCGCCGCGGCGTAGCGGGCCCCGTCCACCCCGAGGCAGGCCGACAGGCCGCTGGCGATCGCCGCGCGCGCGTCGGCGTGGCTTCCCTGCCAGATTGCCGCGAGGGCCAGCTCGCGGTAGAGCGGGCCGATGTGCTGGGCGCCGACGAACACCTTCCCGAAGATGCGCCGCGCGCCGCTGAGGTGCTCGGCCGCCAGGTCCAGCTCGCCGCGCCCGACCTCGAGGGTGGCAACGGTCTGGTTGAGGTTGAGGGACGCCAGCCCGCCAGGGTTGGCCGTGACCATGGCCTCGTGGAGGCGCGCGGCGGCCTCGTCCCAGCGCCCCAGCTTGATCAGGGCCATCGAGGCGTCGGCGGCCAGCCACGCGCCGAAGGTCCGCTCCAGGCCGTGCCCCCTGGCCTCCTCGGCGCCGCGCAAGGCCATGGTCGCCGCCCGCTCCAGCTCGCCGACCAGGTCGTACAGGTCGCACAGGTTGGAGTGGCCGCGGAGCACGTCGTCGACCTCGAAGCCGTGGTTCTCGTGGAGGTCCTCGGCGATGCGCAGCGCCTCCTCGAGCTGGGCGAGGCCCGCCTCGGTGTCGCCGAGGTGGGCGAGGACCACCCCGAGCGTGTTGCGCGCGTGGCCCTCCGACGCCCGCGCCCCCGCGGCCCGCGCCACCGCGATCGCCTCCTCGCAAACGCTGCGGGCCTCCTCGAACATCGGCTTGAGCATCAGCGCCTGGCCGAGGGCGGACAGCACCCGCGCCCGCTCGGGCGTCGGCGGCTCCGGCGGGACCAGCCGGACCGCCTCGTTGTACAGCGCGAACGCGCCCTGCTTGCCGGAGGAGCGCAGGCAGCCGGCGAGCTTGGCGGTGAGCACGCCGGCGCGCAGCGGCTCGGCGTCGGCGTCGAGCTCCTTGAGGGCGGTGCGCAGCAACGCGATCGCCCGGTCGGAGTTGCCCACCCGGTAGGCCGCGTCGGCGGCGTGCGCGATCAGGTCGATCCGGTCGAGGGCCAGGTCGGCGTGGGCGGCGGGGACCTGGTCCCACAGCTCGATGGCGCGCTCGAACTGGCGCCGCGCCTCGGCGTGGGCGTAGACCTTCTCGGCCGCGAGCCCGGCGGTGACCGCGGCGGGCAGGGCGCGATCCAGGTTGTGGGCGGCGTACCAGTGGTGGGCCAGCTCGGCGGCGGCGCTGGCCTGCTCGCAGCGCCCCGGCTTGGGCCGCGCCTCCAGGCTGGCGGCGTAGGCGGCGTGCAGCCGGCCGCGCTCCCCGGGCAGCAGGTCGCCGTAGACCGCCTCCTGCACCAGGGCGTGCCGGAACCCGTACGCCTCGCGCTCGTTGTCGACCACCAGCACGTAGGCGGAGATCGCCTGGCGCAGCGCGTCGAACAGGTCGGCCTCGGGCAGCCCGGCGACCGCGGCGAGCAGGTCGTGCTCCACCCACCGCCCGGCGGCCGCCGCCACCCGCAGGACGTGCTGGGTGGGGTCGGGCAGGGTCTCGATCCGCGCCATCAGCGTGTCGCGCAGGGTCGGCGGGAGCTGCCCGCCGAGCCCGGAGGCCGACGCCGCCAGCAGCTCCTCGGTGTAGAAGGGGTTGCCCTGGGCGCGCTCGAACACGTCGTCGACCAGCTCGGCGTCCGGGGTCTCGCCGAGGATGCCGGTGAGCTGGTCGACCAGCTCCAACCGGTCGAAGCGCTCCAGGTCCAGCCGCTCGACCCAGCGGATGCGCTCGAGCTCGGCCAGGAACGGCCGCAGCGGGTGGCGCCGGTGCAGCTCGTCGGTGCGGAAGGTGAGCAGCAGCAGCAGCCCGGGGCGCCGCAGGCCGCGCACCAGGAACCCGATCAGGTCGCGGGTGGACTGGTCGGCCCAGTGCAGGTCCTCGACCACCAGCACCGTCGGCCGCTCGCCGGCGGCCTTCTCCACCAGGTCGAGCAGGAGCTCGAAGAGGCGGCCCTGGGCCGAGGCCAGCTCCGGCCCGACCGCCTGGCCCTCGTCCTGCGGCGCCACCCCCAGCTCGGGCAGCAGCCGGGCGAGGTCGCTGCGGCCGTGGCCGAGCCAGCGCCTGGCCGTCTCCGGGTCCTGGGCGCGCAGCATGGTCCGCAGGGCCTCGATCACCGGCGCGAACGGCACGCCCTCCTCGCCCAGCTCGATGCAGCGGCCTACCAGGACCTGGATGCCGTCGGCGTGGCTGCGGCGGGCGAACTCGTCGACCAGGCGGGTCTTGCCGACGCCGGCCTCGCCGCCGACCACCACCGCCGCCGGGGGTCCGGCGGCGGTCTGGCGCCTGGCCCCGTCGAGCTGGGCGAGCGCGGCGCCACGACCGACGAAGACGGGGGAGGAGAAACGGGTCGCCATGTACGCCAGTATGGCGTCACCCGTGACAGACGCGCACGAGCCGGCGGGGGTGGGCTCCGCCGGCTCGTGCTGGTCGATGCTCTGGGTCACGTCCTCAAGCTGCGGCCCGTCCTGGCCGGTGCTCGACGAGCACCTGGGTCCGCGGGGTGGCGCCGCGGTGGCGGCGCGCCCGGCGCGAAGCCCGCGCCGTGGCGGCCAGCCGGTCCCGGTCGGCGTCACGGTGGAACTCGGCGATCCGCTCGCGGGCCAGCAGGTCACTGAAGTAGGTCTGCATCCCCGGTCTCCTCGTTCCTCGATGTCTCGATCTTTGCTGTACACAGCGTAGTTCTGAGGTGGCCGACCCCGGATCGGACGGCAGCCTTAGGTCTGGGGTGGCCCCTACCTCATACTTCGCCCTACCGGGGCCGGGGCCACCTCAGACGCCCCCCACCGGGCGCTGTCGCCTAAGGTGCCCGCTGACCAGCGCAGATTTGCGCTGGCAGGCGGGTGGCGGGGAGAATCCCCTCTGGTGCGGCGAGCCGCGGCCAACGGCGGTCCGTCGCGCTCCCCGAACGGCCCATGGCCGCGCCGGCTCCCCACCGGCAGGCCGAGGAAAGGATCACCCGCGCATGTCGTTCGTCGACACCGAGCTGGCCGCCGTGTGGCGCGGCTATGACCTCGGCGTAGTCACCCGCGACGAGGTCTACCAGCGCCTCGCCGAACTGGAACGCCTCCTCTGGCGGCAGGTCCTCAGCCGCCTCGACGACCTCGCCCCCGCTCCCCTGGAGGGCGCCAGCGGCGCCTGACCCAGCATCAGGCACGGAAGCGCGCGACCACCGCGCGCAGCTCCGCGGTGGTGCGCTCGAGCCGCTCGGCCGCCTGCTGGCTGGTCGCGGCGGCGCTGGTAGTCTGCTCGGCGCCGCCGGCGACCGCGGTGATGTTCGCCGCGATCTCCTTCGCGCCGCCGGCGACCTCGGCGATACTCTGACTGATCCCGCTGGTGGTCGAGGTCTGCTCCTCGACCGCCGAGGCGATCGTCGCCTGGATGTCGTTGACGCGGGCGATCACCTTCCCGATGCCGTCGATCGCCTCGACCGCGGCCGCGGTGTCGCGCTGGATCGCCTCGATGCGGCTTGCGATCTCCTCGGTCGCGCCGGCAGTCTGCCGCGCCAGCTCCTTGACCTCCCCGGCGACCACCGCGAAGCCCTTGCCGGCATCGCCGGCGCGGGCGGCCTCGATGGTGGCATTGAGTGCCAGCAGGTTGGTCTGCTCGGCAATCACGGTGATCGTCCTGACCACGCTGCCCACCTCCGCGGAGCTCTGACCGAGCGTGGTGACACTGCGGTTGCTCTGCTCAACCGCCCGCACCGCCTCGGCGGCCACCGCGACGGCCTCGCTGGCGCTCTGCGCGATCTCCCGGATCGAGGCGCTCATCTCTTCGGTCCCGGCCGCAACGGTGCCGGCGCTTGCCGACACGTGCCCGGCGACGCCGGCGGCGACCCCGGCCTGACCGACCGTCTCCTCCGCGTTGGCGTGCAGGCGCTTGGCGACCGCCGACAGCTCCTCCGAGGAGCCGGCCAGGCTGCCGGCGCTGCCGCCGATCGCCGCGACTGCCTCGCGCATGCGGCGGACCGCGTGGTTGAGCGCGATGGCGATCTGCCCCACCTCGTCGCGCGTGGCGACCGGGACCGTGACGGTTAGGTCCCCCTCGGCGAGCGCGCCGAGGGCGGCGACGGTGCGCCGCAGCGGCAGCGT
Organism: Actinomycetes bacterium; assembly: GCA_036377075.1. GTDB lineage: Bacteria > Actinomycetota > CALGFH01 > CALGFH01 > CALGFH01 > DASUZB01. The sequence continues at coordinate 14,090 of DASUZB010000104.1, forward strand.
GGCCGAGCGGTAGAAGCCGACCAGCAGCCACACCACCAGGAGCACCGCGACCATCGTGGTGGCCTCCACCCGCAGCGCCTTGGCCTGGAAGCCGCCGATGCGGACCTGCAGCAGCCGGTCCAGCTCGGCGGAGAGGACCGGTGCAAGGGTGACCGCCGCCCGCCGGGACGGCTCGGCCTGGCCGCGGTCCAGCCCGCCGAGGTCGCCGCTGCGGGCCGCCTCGGTGGCCTGGTCGATCACCTGGCCGGTCGCGGCGTCGAGCGCCCCGACCGCGGCCGCGGCGCGCGCCCGCAGCGTGGTGCTGCGGGTCTTGGCGAAGGCGGTCGCCAGCCCGGCGTCCATCGCCTGCCGCGTGGTCGCCAGCGTTCCTGCCGCGATCGCCAGGTCGACCCTGGCCTGGCCGCCGCGCCCGCGGGAGAGCAGCGCCTTGTCGACCGCGCGGCTCGAGGTGTCCAGCAGGATCGGCAGGCGGAACACCAGCGTGTCCATCAGGTAGTAGGTGTCCAGGTCGGGGTCGAGGGTGAGGTTGGAGGCGTCGCTGGTCCGCACGACCAGCGCGAGCAGCTTGTCCACGGCCGCGTTGTAGGCCGCGAAGGCGCGCTCGGCCGCCGCCCTGCCGCCGGAGGTGACCGCCGCGCCGGCCGTGGCCGCCTCGGCAAGGGCGTCCCTCGCCTGCCGCCACAGGTCGGTGACCTCCAGCTCGGCGCCGTGGCGCGCGGTCGCGCCGTCGACCTGGCCGATCGCGGCCCTCAGGTCCTCACCGCCCGGGTCGGCGCCGGTCGCGGCCAGGTGCCTGGCCGCGACCGCCCCGGCGATCAGCCGTAGCGCCGGGGCCAGCTCGGCGACGCCGACGCGCTCCTTGGCGCTGAACGCGACCTGGCCCCGCTCCAGCTCGACGTAGCCGTTGGCGACGAAGCCGAGCGGCAGCAGCAGCACCACGGTCACCAGCAGGATCTTGTGGGCGTAGCGGAGCCGGCCGAGCAGCCGGCCTGCCGGACCGAAGCACCACATCGCCACGACGCCCTTTCTTTGGCCTGACGGGTCGGCGCGGTCGGCGGCACCGACCCGCTGTCGTGTTCGGCAGCCAGGCGCACCGGATTGAGGTGCCAGCCCGATTAGCGCCCCGCCAGGCTCCTTCGCAGCAGCTTGCCGCCGGGTGAGCGCGGCACCTCGTCGACCAGGACGAGCTGGCGCGGGAGCTTGGCGGCGGCGAGCCGCTCGCGCGCGAAGCCGCGCAGCTCCTCCAGGGAGGGGGGACGCCCGGGCTCGCACGGGACCACGAAGGCGACCACGCGCTGGCCCCACTCGGGGTCGGTGGCGCCGGCGACGGCCACGTCACCGACCAGCGGGTGGCGGGAGAGGACCTGCTCCACCTCCACCGGGTGGACGTTCACGCCACCGGAGATGATCACCTCGTCGCACCTGCCGAGCACCCGCAGGCGCCCGCCGGGCAGCAGGCGGCCGACGTCGCGGGTGTGCAGCCAGCCACCGCGCAGGGCGGCGGCGGTGGCGGCGGGGTCGCCGTGGTAGCCGCGCATCACCATCGGCCCGCGCAGGCGGATCTCGCCCTCCGGGGAATCGCTCGGCGGGCCGCCGCCGACCGCCAGCTCGACGCCGTCGACGGGGTGGCCGTCGTGGACCACGCCGCCGCCGGTCTCGGTGAGCCCGTAGGTGGTGACCACGGTCGCGCCCAGCTCGGCGGCCTGGGCCAGCAGGTCGGGCGGGACGGGACCGCCGCCGACCAGGATGCGACGGAAGCGGCGCAGCTCGCCGTGGGCCGCGATGAGCCGCCGCAGCATCGTCGGGACCAGCGAGACCAGGGTGGCGCCGTGGCCGCTGGCCGGGTCGACCTGCCGCGGGTCGAAGCCGTCGTGGACGGTCAGCGGCACGCCGGTGTGCCAGCAGCGGGCGACGATCGCCAGGCCGGCGACCCCGTGCAGGGGCACGCACGCCAGCCAGCGGTCGCCGTCGCCGGCGCCGAGCGCGGCCGAGGTGGCCAGCGCGGCGGCGCGCAGCCCGCCCGCGGTCAGCTCGACCGCCTTGGGCGGGCCGGCCGACCCGGAGGTCGCCACCACCGCGGCCGCCCCGCCGTCCAGCGGCCGTCCGTCGGGTAGGCGGCGGCGGCCGTCCGCGTCGACCAGGTGCGTCGGGCGGACCGCGCCGAGCAGGCGGCGCAGCTCGGGCATGGGGGCCGACGGGTCGAGCGGGAGCACCGCCCGGCCGGCCTCCCACGCCCGGGTGATCGCCACGGCGGCGGCCTGCCGGGGCAGCAGGACGGCGTCGAGCGCGATCTGGAGGGAGCCGGACACGACCGCTACGCTACCAGCCGCTGGCACCGAGCCCGACAGGGCTACATTGGCGAGGTACCGTCACGACCCCTGATCGAGCGAAGGAGCGCGAGCGCAGGTGGACTGGGAGCGACAGGGCGACTACGAAGACATCCGCTACGAGACCGCCGAGGGCATCGCCAAGCTGACCATCTGCCGGCCCGAGGTGCGCAACGCCTTCCGGCCCAAGACGCTGTACGAGCTCTCCGACGCGTTCGAGCGGGCGCGCGACGACCCCGGCGTCGGCGTGGTGGTGCTCACCGGCGAGGGCCCCGAGGCCTTCTGCTCGGGCGGGGACCAGCGCATCCGCGGCGAGGACGGCTACGTCGACGAGCAGGGCATCGGCCGCCTCAACGTCCTGGACCTGCAGATCCAGATCCGCCGGTTGCCCAAGCCGGTGATCGCCATGGTGGCCGGCTACGCCATCGGCGGCGGGCACGTGCTGCACCTGGTCTGCGACCTGACGATCGCGGCCGACAACGCCCGCTTCGGCCAGACCGGCCCGAAGGTCGGCTCCTTCGACGGCGGCTACGGCGCCGGGCTGCTCGCCCGCACCGTCGGGCGCAAGAAGGCGGCCGAGATCTGGTTCCTCTGCGACCAGTACGACGCCCAGCAGGCCCTGGACATGGGCCTGGTCAACACGGTGGTGCCGCTCGCCGAGCTGGAGGCGACCACGGTCGCGTGGTGCCGCAAGATCCTCGCCAAGAGCCCGCTGGCACTGCGGCTGCTCAAGGCGGGCCTCAACGCCGACTCCGACGGCCTGGCCGGCATCCAGCAGCTCGCCGGGGACGCCACCCTCCTCTACTACATGACCGAGGAGGCCCAGGAGGGCAAGAACGCCTACCTCGACAAGCGGACGCCGGCGTTCGACAAGTTCCCCCGCCGGCCCTGACGAGCAACGTGCAGAACCGTTGGGTGGTGGGGGCCCGGGTGCGAA
>DASUZB010000105.1:0-93246 GCA_036377075.1 Actinomycetes bacterium
CCTCCCAGGTCCCGATCGACAGCTCCACCGGGAACTCGCTGCCGTCGCGGCGCAACGCCACCAGCTCCACCACCGACCCCGCCAGCTTGGAACGGCCGGTGCGGCGCACCCGGGCGATGCCCTCGGAGTGCGCCGCCCGCATCCGCTCGGGGACGATCACCGTCAACGGCCGGCCGACCACCTCGTCGGCGCGCCAGCCGAACATCCGCTCCGCGCCACGGTTCCAGGAACGCAACCGCCCCTCCGCGTCCGCCGACACGATCGCGTCCATGGCGGCGTCGGTCACGCCGCGGAAGCGCTCCTCCGAGGCCCGCAGCGCCTCCTCGGCGCGCTTGCGCTCGATCACCGGGCCGAGCTCGCCGACAACCTTGGCGATGCGCTCCAGCCGTCCCGGCTCGCCGGCGCGCTCGTGGGGGACGAAGAATTCCAGCACCGCCACCAGCCCGGCGGCGCTGTGCATCGGCACCGCGAGGGCCTCCGAGACCCCGGCGCGGGCGGCGGCCGCGGCCCGGTCGAAGCGCGCCGGGTCGTCCACCGCCGGCAGCAGGCACGGCTGCCCGGTCGACCAGACCAGGCCGGGCAGCCCGATCCCCCGCCCGTAGCGCGACAGCTGGCTGGCGGAGCGCAGGTGGTCCAGGCCGTACCCGCGCGAGTACCAGGCGCTGCCGCAGGCGAGGATGTCGCCGTCGGGCAGCCACACCTGCCCCATCGAGCAACGGGTGAAGTGGCACACCGTCTCGAGCCCGGCCGCCAGCATGTCGTCGCTGGTCTCGGCCTCCCCGAGGGTCTTGAGGATGAATTCGAGGAAGCGCCGCTCCTGCTCGGAGCGCATCACCTCGGTGCGGTCGCGCACCATCGCCACCGCCACCGACGGGCGCCCCCTGGCGTCGCGGACCAGGGAGAGGTCCCAGCCGCCCCAGACGAGCTGCTGGTTGTCGATGCGCACGCAGCGGGCGTCGACCTGGTGGCGGTCGAGGCCCTGCTCGAACACGGCCGTCACCGCCGCCCTGGCCAGGTCGGCGTCGGGCGGGTAGGCCAGGGAGCCGATCGAGCGGCCGCTGAGGCCCTCGATGCCGCAGCCGAGCAGGTCCTTGAGCGGCCGGTTGGCGGCCACGATGCGCCCGTTCGCGTCGAGCACGCACGCGGGTGAGAGCGCCTGCTCCACGATCGCGACCGAGCGGAGGTCGCCCGGCACGCCGCGCCGGCCCCAGCGCCTGCGCAGCCGCCCGTTGGTCCGCAACACCCTACCCACCCCCCTGCCCGCCGGCTCGCTCCTTGAGCCCCGGGACGTTCGGACCGGCCATCCGACCAGGGAATTCCGTCCGGAATGTTCGGTATCGGGCGGCTTTATATCATCGAGTCGATCCGATGGCGAACCGCTCCTATCGGGTGCTCTGCGCCGTTCCTGGCGCGCCGGCAGGCGCGTCCCGGGCGCCGCCGCCGTCGCCGGTAGCCCGTGGCAGGCCGCACGACGCGAATTACCCGGTTGACGACGACGCGGTACGATCAGGCGGTAGGTCCGACGGACCGACCTGGTTACCCGCGCCCGAAGCCGGTGATACAAGCACAGCGAGCCACGCCATCAAGGGGGTTCCACCCGATGACCTACGTCATCGCCGAGCCGTGCATCGACGTGAAGGACAAGTCCTGCATCGAAGAGTGCCCGGTCGACTGCATCTACGAGGGCGACCGGATGCTCTACATCCACCCGGACGAGTGCGTCGACTGCGGTGCGTGCGAACCCGTCTGCCCGGTCGAGGCGATCTTCTACGAGGACGACGTGCCGGCGCAGTGGAAGGAGTTCACCGCCACCAACGCCCAGTGGTTCGAGGAGCTGGGCTCCCCCGGCGGCGCCGCCAAGGTCGGCCCGCAGCCACGCGACACCGACTACGTGGCCAACTACCAGCCCACCGAGTAGGGCGGCAGGCGAGCCACCCACGCTGGGGGGCGTCTCGGGGGAGCGGCGGTGGCTGGCGACGACGGCTTCGACGAGTTCTACGCCGCCTGCTACGGGCGGCTCGTCGGCCAGCTCTTCCCCGTGACCGGCGACCTGCACGAGGCCGAGGACGTGGTGCAGGAGGCGTTCGTGCGGGCGGCGGTGCGCTGGCAGCGGTTACGCCAGTACGACCTGCCCGAGGCGTGGGTCCGCCGCGTCGCGATCAACCTCGCCGCCAGCGGGCTCCGGCGCGCCAGGCGCCGCATGGCGCTGCTGTCCCGCATCGGCCCGCCGCCGGAGGTGCCGCCGCTCTCGGTCGAGAGTCTCGCGCTCGCCGAGGCGCTGCGCGCCCTGCCCGTCTCCTACCGGCAGGTGATCGTCCTCCACCACCTCGTCGGGCTGCCGCTCGACGAGGTCGGCGCCCAGCTCGACCTGCCCGTCGGGGCGCTCAAGGCGCGGCTGCACCGCGCCAGGGCCGCGCTGGCCAAGCTGCTCGCCCCCGAGACCCCCGAGGAGGCCCGCCGTGCCCATCGATGAGCTCGACCGGCGCCTCGCCGAGCTGGCCGAGGCGGCCAGGGAGCACGCCGCGACGCCGACCGCCGCGGTCATCCGCGCCCGCGCCCGGCGGCGCCGCACCAGGCGGCTCTCCGCCGTCGCCGCGGCCGTCGCCGTGGTCGCGGCGCTGGCGGTGGCCACCCGCGGCCAGCTGGCCGGCGAGTCCCCGGACAGCGGCCCGAGCGCCGGCCCCGCGCCGAGCACGCCGCCGAGCACCGCACCGCGCACGCCACCGAGCACCGCGCCGCACCCGGTGCCGTGGGTGCGCGACCTGGCCAGGCCGCGCGCGCCGACCCCGACGGTCCCCGGCGCGCGCCTCGCCGACCTGGCCGTCTCGATCGAGGCACCGAGCCGGGCCGTGATCGGCCGGCCGCTGCGCTACTCGGTGACCATCGCCAACGCCGGCAGCACCCCCCTGCCCCTGCGCCCCTGCCCCAACTACGACCAGCGGCTGGCGGTCGAGGGCACCCGGCCGGTGCTGCAGCCCTGGCGGCTCAACTGCAAGGCCCTGGCAGCGGCCGCCATCGGGCCGGGGGAGCGGGTCACCTTCGCGATGCGGCTGGACGTGCCCGCCACCATGCCACCGGGCCGCGCGGTGCTGATCTGGAACCTCGACCTCGGCCCCGGCGCGCAGTTCAAGCCGCTCCAGGTGGTACGTCCGTGAGGTGCCGAGGGTGAGGTTGCCGCTGCCGCCGGGTGCCGGCATGCTCGCAGCATGCTGCGCGTCACCAACACGCTGACCAGGGCCAAGGAGCCGGTCACGCCGCACGAGCCCGGGCGGGTGCGGATGTACACCTGCGGCCCGACCGTCTACCGCTACATGCACGTCGGCAACCTGCGCAGCTTCCTCCTCGCCGACCTGGTCAGGCGCGCCCTGGAGGTCGAGGGGCTGGAGGTCGACCAGGTGCAGAACGTCACCGACGTGGGGCACATGACCGACGAGGAATTCGACCGGGGCGAGGACAAGATGCTCGTCTCCGCCCAGCTCGAGGACCGCTCCTCCGAGGAGATCGCCGACTACTACACCGAGGCGTTCCGCCGCGACATCGCCGCCATGAACCTGCGGCCGGCGCGCGCCTACCCGCGCGCCACCGAGTACGTGCCGCGCATGATCGAGCTCGTTCGGCGCCTGCTGGAGCTGGGCCACGGCTACGAGGTCGACGGGGACGTCTACTTCGCGGTGGAGTCCTTCCCCCACTACGGGCGGCTCTCCGGCAACTCCCTCGACCAGCTCCGCGCCGGCCACCGCATGGAGGAGGTCGACCCGCGCAAGCGCCACCACGCCGACTTCGCCCTGTGGCGCAGCGCCGGGCCGGGCCGGCTGGTCAAGTGGGACTCTCCCTGGGGCGAGGGCTTCCCCGGCTGGCACATCGAGTGCTCGGCGATGTCGCTGGGCGAGCTCGGCGAGCACATCGACCTGCACACCGGCGGGGTCGACAACGTCTTCCCCCACCACGAGGACGAGATCGCCCAGTCCGAGGCGGTCGTCGGCCACCAGGTGGTGGGCACCTGGGTCCACGGCGAGCACCTGCTCACCGAGGGCCGCAAGATGGCCAAGTCCGCCGGGAACTTCTACGGCCTGCGCGACCTGGAGGAACGCGGCCACTCGCCGCTGGCCCTGCGCCTGCTGTTCCTGCAGGCCCACTACTCGAGCCAGATGAACTTCACCTGGGACGCCCTGGCGGCGGCGGAGCGCTCCCTGGAGCGCCGCCGCGCCCGGGTGGCCGCCTGGGCCGCCGACCCCGGCCCCGCCGGCGCGCCCGAGGCCACCGCCGGCTACGAGCGGCGCTTCTGGGCGGCGGTCGACGACGACCTGGACACGCCGAAGGCGCTGGCCGTGCTCGCGGAGATGGAGGGCGACGAGGGGTTGCCGGCCGCCGCCCGCCACCGCGCCGCGCTCGCCTTCGACCGGGTCCTCGGCCTCGACCTGGGCCACGCCGCCGGGCAGGAGCTGCCGCCGGGCGCCGAGGAGCTGATCGCCCGCCGCGAGGCGGCCCGCGCGGCGCGCGACTGGGCCACCGCCGACCGGCTCCGCGACGACCTCGCCGCGCTCGGCGTGGAGGTGTCCGACACCCGCGGCGGGACGAGCTGGCGGCTGCTCCCGCGGCCGCGCTAGGCGGCCGCGCCGGCGGCAGGTCTGCCCGAAAGGCTGGCCGCTCGGACCGGGCTAACCAGTAGAAGGCCCCTAGACGTCACAAGCCTCTCGTCCGTAGACTCAGCGCCCTGCGAGGGTGCACGGGGTCGGCGGAAGGCCGCCGCGACTCGCCCTCGCGAGCCGGCCGACCACAGCGGCCCGAGCTGGCCTGCTGAAGCGCGCCAGCCCTGTCGCGAGGGCACAAGGGGGGCCTTGCATGATCCGGCACCAGCACGACCCTGTCCGCTGCATCCTGCCGCCAGACATCCTGCAGCGCATCGCCCAGCACGGCGACGAGGAGCAGCGCAGGCGCGCGCTGCACACCCTCTCGCGGGACAACACGCTGCGCGCGTTCCGGGCGCAGAACTCCATCCTGCGCGCCGCCGGTCCCAAGGAGATCGGCACGGAGGAGGCCGGCGCGGGCGGCGCGCCGCAGCGCACCATCTACGACTGCGCCACCAGCGAGGACCTGGCCAGCGCCGCGGTCGCCCGCGGCGAGGGCGACGGCCCCACCGGCGAGGTGACCGTCGACGAGGCCTACGACGGCCTCGGCGCCACCTACAAGCTGCTCTGGGACGCCTACCAGCGCGACTCGATCGACGACGAGGGCCTGCAGCTGAAGGGCTACATCCACTACGGCGACGCCTACGACAACGCCTTCTGGGACGGCCAGGAGATGGTCTTCGGCGACGGCGACGGCAAGCTGTTCAACCGCTTCACCATCGCGGTCGACATCATGGGCCACGAGCTGGCCCACGGCGTCACCGAGGACGAGGCGCAGCTGGTCTACTTCCGCCAAGCCGGCGCGCTCAACGAGCACTTCTCCGACGTGATCGGCTCGCTGGTCAAGCAGTACCAGCTCAACCAGCGGGCCGAGGAGGCCGACTGGCTGATCGGCGCCGGCTTGATCGCCGGCGCTCCCGACCAGGCGCTGCGCTCGATGAAGGCGCCGGGCACGGCCTACGACCACCCGCTGCTCGGCAGGGACCGCCAGCCCGCCCACATGGACGACTACGTCCAGACGATGGAGGACAACGGCGGGGTGCACATCAACTCCGGCATCCCCAACCACGCCTTCTACCTGGCCGCGACGATCATCGGCGGCTACGCCTGGGAGGTCGCCGGGCGCATCTGGTACGAGACGCAGCGCGACCCCAGGCTGAAGCCGACCTGCCAGTTCCGCACCTACGCCCGCATCACCCTCGGGGCGGCCACGCGGCTCGGCTACGGCAGTTCCTCCGACGAGTACAAGGCCGTCAAGGAGGCCTGGCACGGCGTCGGCATCGACGTGTGACCGCCCCGCAGGTACGGCGACCGGGAAGGTGCTGCGGGCGGCTGGCTCGGTGACGAACGGCCGATCGGCCTAGAGGTGACGATTTGGTGGGCGGCCCGGCTCCGAGGGTTGGGCCGCCCGCCGGCGCGCTCGGGCATCGACGCTGGCGCGTCGATTGCTCTATGTTCGTCGCCGCACGGACCGACGACGACCGTGAGGCGGGAGTGGTGAGCGAGGAGCGCATCCGCATCGACCTGGTGCGCAGCGGGGGGTTCGCCGGCATCAGCCGGCGCGCTTCGGTCGACACCGGCACGCTGCCGCCCGCCGAGGCCGCCCGCATCGCCGAGCTGGTGAAGGCGGTCGACTTCGACGCGCTGGGGACCCTGGCGGCGGGCCCGCCGGGACGGCCGGACCGGTTCCAGTACGACCTCGACGTGCACGAGGGCGGGCGGCACCACCACCTCACCCTCGGCGAGCGTGACGCCCCACCCGAGCTGCGCGCCCTGATCGACCACGTCCTGGCCACCTATGGGTAGCGGGGGCCACAGCCCGGGGAGCCAGTCGCCCGTGGCGCCTTCCGCGTCGCCCTCCCCGCGGGGCAGTCGTATGCTGCTGGAAGAACTGACGACTGCGAACGGCACGACGCCGTAGGAGCGTGAGCGATGGGCTTGATGAAGCGGTTCTCCTACATCTTCAAGTCGAAAGCCTCCAAGGCCCTCGACAAGTACGAGGACCCCAGGGAGACGCTCGACTACTCCTACGAGAAGCAGCTCGAGCTGCTGCAGAAGATGCGCCGTGGCGTGGCGGACGTGGCCACCTCCCGCAAGCGCATCGAGCTGCAGGCGCAGCAGCTGCAGGCGGCCGCGGCCAAGCTGGAGGGCCAGGCCAAGCAGGCCGTCGCCCAGAACCGCGAGGACCTGGCGCGCGAGGCCCTCGGACGCCGGGCCGGCATCGCGACCCAGCTGCAGGAGCTGCAGGCCCAGCACGACCAGCTCAAGGCCGAGGAGGCCAAGCTGGTGGACGCCTCGCGCCGCCTCCAGACCAAGGTCGAGGCCTTCCGCACCCGCAAGGAGACGATCAAGGCCACCTACACCGCGGCCGAGGCGCAGACCAAGATCGGCGAGGCCGTCTCCGGCATCTCCGAGGAGATGGGCGACGTCGGCATGGCGATGCAGCGCGCCGAGGACAAGGTCGCGCAGATGCAGGCCCGCTCGGGCGCGCTCGACGAGCTGATGGCCTCCGGCGGCCTCGACGACCTCTCCGCCAGCGGCGACCGGCTGCAGGCCGAGCTGAGCCGCACCGACGCCGACAGCCAGGTCGAGCTGGAGCTCGCCCGGCTCAAGGGCGAGCTCGGCGGCACCGAGACCAGGCAGCTCGGCGCCGGCGCCCCCACCCCGACTCCCACCGAGGAGCAGCGATGATCGTGCGCATCATGGGCGAGGGGCAGTTCGACGTACCCGACGAGCACCTGGACGAGCTCAACAAGCTCGACGAAGCCCTCGCCGACGCGGTCGAGGGCGGCGACGCCGGCTCCTTCCGCACCGCCCTGGAGAGCCTGCTCGCCAGCGTCCGCACCCAGGGCTCGGAGCTGCCAGGTGACTACCTGGGCCCGTCGGAGCTGGTCCTGCCCGGCCCGGACGCGACCATCGACGAGGTCCGCGCCGTCCTCGGCGAGGAGGGCCTGATCCCCGGGTAGCCCGGCCCCTAATCTCTATACTGCTTCGGCCCCGTCACAGCGTCGTGGCGGGGCATCGTCGAGGAGGAGCGGAGGAGCAACGGTGCCTGAGCCGCCCGTCGTCGTCGCGCTGGGCGGGAACGCCATCGCCCCACCAGGGGGCCGCAACTCGGTGGGTGCACAGTTCGAGCGGACCGCGGAGACCGCCTGGCGGCTGGTCCACCTGGCCGACCACCCGCTGCTGGTCACCCACGGCAACGGCCCCCAGGTCGGCACCGCGCTGCTGCGCAGCGACCTGGCCGCCGAGGTGGTGCCCACCCAGCCGCTGGACGCCTGCGTCGCCGACACCCAGGGCGGCATGGGCTACATGCTGCAGCAGTGCCTCGACAACGCGTTCTCGGCGGCCGGCAGGCGCCACCCCACCGTCACGGTCGTGACCCGCACGGTGGTGGCGCTCGACGACCCGGCGTTCCAGCGGCCCTCCAAGCCGGTCGGCGGCTTCTACGAACAGGCCGAGGCGCATCGGCGCACCACCGAGGACCACTGGGTGATGCGCGAGGACGCCGGCCGTGGCTGGCGCCGGGTGGTGCCCTCGCCCGAGCCGGTCGAGATCGTGGAGGAGGCGGCGATCCGCGGCCTGCTGGCCGCCGGGGTGGTGGTGGTCGCGGCGGGCGGCGGCGGCGTGCCGGTGGTGCGGCGGCCGGGCGGGTCGCTCGCCGGCGTCGAGGCGGTGGTCGACAAGGACCTGACCAGCGCGCTGCTCGCCGGCGACCTCGGCGCCGAGCTCCTGCTGCTGCTGACCGGCGTCGAGCACGTCGCGATCGACTTCGGCCGGCCCGGCCAGCGCGACCTGCACGACGTGACCGCCGCCGAGCTCGCCGGCCACGCCGCCGACGGGCAGTTCGCCCCCGGCAGCATGCTGCCGAAGGTGCGGGCCGCGCTGCGCTTCCTGGAGCGCGGCGGCCGGCGGGTGGTGATCACGACCCCCGAGCTGTCCGAGAAGGCCGTCGCCGGCGAGGCCGGGACCCAGGTGACGCCGTAGCGGTGGGGCTGGCACCACCGGCGCGGGTTGCCGCCACGGCCGCGGTCACCCTGCCTGCGGGGCAGCCGCTAGCTCTCGCCGCCGATGTCCACGTGGTAGGCCTCGTAGACCAGGTCGAGGCCGCGCTTGCGGTGGCGGACCAGGTCGGCGAAGAGGCGCACGAGGGCGTCCCTGAGGTCGTCGGCGGCGGGCGGCTCCGAGGCGGGCAGCACCCGCACCCGTGCCATCGACTGGTCGAGCTGGTGGGTGATGCTGGCGTGCTCGCGCCGGAAGCGCTCGATCTTGTTGGCCAGCCGCGGCGCGTTGTCGATGATCTCCTCGTAGAGCCCGCTGGGCGCCTCGGTGACCTCGACGTGGACCGAGAACACCTCCTTGAGGTGGTCCAGCACCGGCGAGAGGTTGGCCGCCCAGTCGGCCGAGCGCCCGAGGCTGGGCTCGGTGAGGGCGTCCTCGAGCTGGTTGATCGCCCGGCGCAGGCTGAGCCGCTGGCCCTTGGCAGCGTACAGGGCGGTGGTGGTCGACGCCTCGTAGACCTCCCCAACGTCGAAGCGCGACATCGCCATCTCCCCTCTGGCCGTCGACTGAGGATGCCTAGTGTGCCCGAAAGTTAGCCATCTCTAACCGTAGATGTTTTGGACTAGTCCGCCGCGAGCTGCGAATGCCGCAACTCAGACGCGTGCTCAGGGTGACCGACTTCGTGGACGATGACCCGGTTGGTGGCTCCCCTACCACCAGGAGTGCCCGCCGCGATCACCACCAGATCGCCGTCGCGCACGATGCCTGCTGCAACCATACGCCGATCTCCTTGGTCTACAAGGGTCTCCAGCGAGGCAACCTGGTCGACGACCGGCGGTGTCTCGACGCCCCAGTACAGCGCCATGCGCCGGCGGGTGCGCTCGTGCGGGGTCAGCCCCACGATCGTCATGCGGGGGCGGAAGCGCGACACGTAGCGCGCGGTCGCCCCCGACTCGGTGAACGCCACCACCGCGCGGGCGCCCAGGTCGGTGGCCGCCTGCACGGCGGCGCGGCAGACGGTGGCGGCCACGTCCAGCCCGCCGCCCGGCGGCGCCGGCGGCGGCAGCAGGTGCGGGGTCGCCTCGGCCTCGCGGGCGATGCGGCACATGGTGGCGACCGCCTCCACCGGGAAGGCGCCCACCGCGGTCTCCTGCGACAGCATCACCGCGTCGGTACCGTCGAAGATGGCGTTGGCCACGTCCGAGGCCTCCGCCCTGGTCGGGCGCGCGTTCGAGACCATCGACTCCAGCATCTGGGTGGCAGTGATCACCGGCACCCCGGCCGAGTTGGCCTTGGCGATGATCGCCTTCTGCAGCGGGGGGACCTTCTCGACGGCCAGCTCCACGCCCAGGTCGCCGCGGGCGACCATGACCGCGTCGGTGGCCGCCAGGATGTCGTCGAGGCGCTCGACCGCCTCGCGCCGCTCGAGCTTGGCCACCAGCGGCTGGTCGCCGCCGAGCTCGGCGATGGCCCGGCGGCAGGCGAGCACGTCCTCGGCGCGCCGCACGAAGGAGAGGGCCACGTAGTCGGCGCCGTGCTCCACCGCGGTGGCCAGGTCGGCGTGGTCCTTGGCGGTCATCGAGCTGGCCGAGACGGCGACCCCGGGCAGGTTGACGCCCTTGCGGGAGTGCACCACCCCGCCGCGCCGCACCTGGCAGCGCACCAGCGACTCCTCGACGGCGCGGACCTCCAGCTCGATGGCGCCGTCGTCGAGCAGGACGCGGTCCCCCGGACGCACGTCGGCGGCCAGGTGCTCGTAGACCACCGGGATCTCCGGCGCGGGCGCGTGCTCGGTGCCCGCGACCAGCACGCAGTCGTGGCCGGGAGCCAGCGCGATGCCCGGCTCCTCGACCAGGCCGACGCGGATCTTCGGTCCCTGCAGGTCGGCCAGGATGGCCACCGCCTTGTCGCGCTCGGCGGCGACCTTGCGCACCAGCTCGATGCGGGCCACGTGGTCGGCCCGCTCCCCGTGCGAGAAGTTCAGCCTGACCACGTCGACGCCGGCGTCGATGATGGCCGCGAGCATGCCGGGGTCCCCGGAGGCCGGCCCCAGGGTGGCCACGACCTTGGTGCGCTCGATGCCCATGGCGCCGTCCCTTCCGCCCGCGTGCCCGCCGCGAGGTCGAGCGTAGCAGGCCAGGTTGCCCCAGAGGTGCCCGGCAGGCGACCGCGGATGAACTAAATCGGCGCGCCGGCCTCGTAGGCCTGGCCGACCGCCTTGGGCGGGCGGACGCGGCGGAAGAACAGGGCGAGGACCACCAGGGTGACGATGTAGGGGAGGCTCTGGATGAAGGCGTTGTCGATCCAGCTCACCCGCAGGAACACGGTGAGCGCCTCGGTCCAGCCGAACAGCAGCGACGCCAGGGCGGCGCCGACGATCGACCAGTTGCCGAGGATCAGGGCGGCCAGGGCGATGTAGCCGCGGCCCTGGTTCATGCCCTCGTTGTACTGGCCGACCAGCTCCACCGAGATGTAGGCGCCGGCGAGGCCGGAGAACGCGCCGGAGATGAGCACGCCGGCGTAGCGCATCGCCACCACCCGGACGCCGAGGCTCTCGGCGGCGCGCGGGTTCTCGCCGGAGGAGCGCAGCCGCAGCCCGAACACGGTGCGGTTGAGGACGTACCAGGCGCCCACGCCGAGGACCAGGGTGAGCGGCACCACCGGGGACATCTCCCCCAGCTTCGGCAGGCTGAAGTGCGGCAGCTGGTCCACCGCCGGCGACTGGGTGCCCTGGCCGAAGGCCACGATCGAGAGGAAGCGGGGCACGCCGAGGGCGAGGATGTTGATCGCCACCCCGGAGACGATGTGGTCGACCCGGAAGGTGACGGTGGCGATCGCGTGGATCAGCGCCACCAGGGTCCCGGCGAGCACCGCGATCACCAACCCGGCGGCGGCCCCGTAGCGCAGCGCGCCCCAGGCGCCGAACCAGGTGCCGAAGATCATCATCCCGTCGATGCCGATGTTGACCACGCCGGAGCGCTCGTTGAAGACCCCGCCGACGGAGGCGAGGAACAGCGGCACGAACGAGCGGATCGCCGAGGCGAGGACGGCGAAGCCGATCAGCTGTCCGACGATCTCAGGCACGCTCGTGCGCCTCCTTGAGCTGGCGGCGGGCCGCGGCTCGGCGGACCAGCTCGTAGGCCACCACGATGGTGAGGATGATCACGCCCTGGAGGATCAGCGTGACCTCCTTGGGCACGTCGGTGTTGAGGCCGATGCCCGAGCTGGCCCGGTCCAGGTAGGAGAAGAGCAGCGCGCCGGCCACGATGCCGAGCCCGGTGTTGCGGCCGATCAGCGCGATCGCGATCGCGGTGAAGCCGTAGTTGCGCACGTAGTCGAGCTTCATGAAGCCGTCGAAGCCGAGCACGTCCTGCAGCCCCGCCAGGCCGGCGACCGCGCCGGACAGCAGCATCGCCTTGAGCATCATGCTGTTGGTGCGGATGCCGGCGGGCTCGGCGGCGCGCGGGTTGGTGCCGAGCACGCGCAGCTCGAAGCCGAAGCGGGTGCGCCGCACCACGAACGCGTACAGCGCCGCGCCGACCAGGGCGAGCAGGAACAGCCAGGTGACCGGCGAGGAGGCGCGGAAGTTGAAGCCGATCGAGTTGAAGAACGGCACCATGCTGCCGACCTGGGCGGTCTGGTGGACCTCCACGGTGCGCTGCTGCGCGATCGCGCCGACCTGGTGCTTGTCCTTCAGCGGCCCGGACAGCAGGTACAGCAGCAGGCCGTTGGCCACGTAGTTCATCATGATGGTGGAGATGACCTCGTGGGCGCCGCGGTAGACCTTGAGCAGCGCGGGGACCAGCGCCCAGGCGAGGCCGCCGGCCATGCCGGCGAGGATCACCAGCGGCACCTCGAGCGCGGTCGGCGCCGACAGCTTGGCGCCGACGACGGCCGCGACCAGCGCGCCGATGGCGTACTGGCCCTCCACCCCGATGTTGAACAGGCCGGCCTTGAAGCCGATCGCCACCGCCAGGCCGGCGAAGATGAACGGGGTGGCGCGGCCGAAGATGAACGCGAACGAGCTGCGGTTGAGCAGGCCGTAGTTCCACATCGACGAGGCCACCGCGCCCAGGTCCTTGAAGCTGCGCTGCACCACCAGGATCACCAGCGCGCCGACCAGGGCCGAGACCACCAGCGAGACGGCGGGGGCGAGCAGGCGCATGCCGAACTGCCTGGCCTGCTCGGCCAGGCTGACGCGGGCGGCGACGGCCTCGGCGGCGGGCTCCGGCTCGGCCGGGGGACGCTCCTCGACCTTCATGCCGCCGGCTCCCGGTCGGAGCGGGCGCCGGTCATGTACAGGCCCAGCTCGTTCATGGTGGCCTTGGAGCCGTCCAGCTCCGCCGCGATGCGGCCGTCGTAGATGACCCCGACGCGGTCGGCGAGGGCCAGGATCTCCTCCAGGTCGGAGGAGATCAGCAGCACCGCGAGGCCCGCGTCGCGCGCGGCGACCAGCTGCTTCCAGACGAACTCCGTCGCCCCGATGTCGAGGCCCCTGGTCGGGTACGCGGCGATCAGCAGCTTGGGCCCGCTGGCGAACTCGCGCGCCAGCACCAGCTTCTGCTGGTTGCCGCCCGACAAGGCGTACGCCGGTACGGCGATGCTCGGCGCCTTGACCCGGAAGGCGCGCACCAGGTCGGTCGCGCGCGCCCGCATCGCCTTGGGGTTGAGCAGGCCCCGCCAGGAGAACGGGGGCCGCTCCTGCTGGCCGAGCACGGAGTTCTCCCACAGGGTCATCGGCAGCACGATGGCGCGCGCGTGGCGGTCCTCGGGGATGTAGGACAGGCCCAGCTCGCGCCGGTCGCGGACGTGCTCGGAGGTGATGTCCCTGCCGCCGAGGCGGATGCTGCCCCCGTCGGGGTGGCGCAGCCCGACCAGCGCCTCGATCAGCTCCGCCTGGCCGTTGCCCTCGACCCCGGCGAGGCCGTAGATCTCCGAGCGGCGCACGTCCAGCTTCACGCCGGCCAGCGCCTCGCGCCCGCCGTCGAGCACGCGCAAGCCCTCGACCTGCAGCTCCGGGTCGCCGCTGGGCGTCTTGCCGTGGACCCGCTCGAGCAGCACCGGGCGGCCGACCATCATCTCGGCGACCTCCTCCTCGGTGGTCTCGGCCGCCACCACCGTGCCGATCGCCCTGCCGTCGCGCAGCACGGTGATGCGGTCGGCGATCGCCAGCACCTCGTCGAGGGCGTGGGCGATGAAGATGATCGTCTTGCCCTGCTCCTTGAGCTTGCGGACGTTGTCGAACAGCTCCTCGACCTCCTGGGGCACGAGCACCGCGGTCGGCTCGTCCAGGATCAGGAAGTCCGCGCCCCGGTAGAGGAGCTTGAGGATCTCGACCCGCTGCTGCTGGCCGACGGCGAGGCTCTCGACCCGCGCGGCCGGGTCCAGCTTGGTGCCGAAGCCGCTGGCCAGCTCCGCGACCTTGCGGTTGGCCTCGTCCAGGTCGAGCCGGCCGCGGCTGCCCGGCTCGGCGCCGAGGACCACGTTCTCGGCGACGGTGAACGCCTCCACCAGCATGAAGTGCTGGTGGACCATGCCGATGCCCAGGGCGATGGCCTTGCGCGGCGAGTCGATCCGCTGCGGCTCGCCGCGGACCAGGATCTCGCCCTCGTCGGGCTGCTCCAGGCCGTAGACCATCTTCATCAAGGTCGACTTGCCGGCCCCGTTCTCGCCCACCAGCGCGTGCACCTCGCCCTGGGCGACCTGGAAGTCGACCTGGTCGTTGGCCACCACGCCGGCGTAGCGGCGGGTGATCCCGCGGCACTCGATCGCCAGGGGTGCCGCCGTCCCGCCCCCTACCTCGGCCGCCGGGGCGTCATCGGCTCCTGCCACGACTGCGCTCCTTGCCAGAAGGCCGGGGAGCTCGAGCGGCGCTCCCCGGCCCGTGACCGCCCGGCCGCCTAGGCGGCCGGCTTGTCCGGCACCTTGATCTCGCCGGAGATGATCTTCTGCTTGATCTGGTCGAGGGTCGTCGGGATGTCGCCCAGGAGGTCCTTGTTGTACTGGTTCTGGGCGTAGTCGACGCCGCCCTCCTTGAGGCCGAAGGTCTGGACCCCGCCCTTGAGGGTGCCGTCCACCTGCGCCTGGATGGTCTGCAGCACGGCGTTGTCGACGCGCTTGAGCATCGAGGTGAGGATCCACTTCTGCTCGGTCGCGCTGGCGGTCAGGCTCTGGTCGGAGTCGACCCCGATGGCGTACTTCTGCTTCTGGGCGCAGGCGGCGATCACGCCCGCCCCGGTGCCGCCGGAGGCGTGGTAGATGACGTCAGCGCCCTGGCCGATCTGCTTGAGGGCGAGCTCCTTGCCCTTGGCCGGGTCGCGGAAGGCCTGCGGCGTGGTACCGGCGTAGTCGACCAGCACCTTGACGCTCTTGTTGTTCTGCTTGTTGATGTACTGCACGCCCGCCTGGTAGCCGGCCTGGAAGCGCTTGATCAGGTCGCCCACCTGGCCGCCGACGAAGCCGACCACGTTGCTCTTGGTCTTCAGGGCCGCGGCCGCGCCGACCAGGAACGAGCCCTCCTGCTCCTTGAAGCCGAGGCAGGTCAGGTTCTTGTTCTGCAGGCACAGCGGGTCGAAGCCGTCGATCACGGCGTACTTGACGTCCGGGTTCTCCTTGGCGGACTTGGCGATGTCCTCGGAGAACAGGAAGCCGACACCGAAGATCAGGCCGTAGTCCTCGGCGGCCAGGCCGTCGAGCAGCTCCTTGCGGTTGGAGCCGTCGGCGTTGGGCTCCACCGTCTTGATGTCGACCTTGTCGCCGAGCTTGCTCTTGGCCTCGGTGGCACCCCGGTCGGCGCTGTCGTTGAACGACTTGTCGCCCTTGCCGCCGATGTCGAACACGATCCCGATCTTCTTGGCCGCCGTCGCGCCTCCGCCGCCACCGGAGGAGCTACCGCCGTTGTCGTTACCACCGCCACAGGCGGCGGCGACCAGCGCCAACCCGGCAAGCATCGCGCCGGCACGCACGCCTCGTTCCCACCGCATCCGATCTGGCTCCTCTCGTACCGGGGCTCGGCCCCCCCTGCCCGCCGCCCACCGCGGCAGGGCCGTCCTGCGCCCGCCTGACCGAGGCGGGCCGGAAGCTGGCGGTAATCTATACCGGCGACGTGGGCGTCCACCACGGCAGCGTCCGGAACGTTGCCTCGGCTGCGTACAATCCGCCCATGCGGCGGATCCTGCTTGCCCTGTTGGTGCTCGTGCTGGCCTACTTCGCGGTGACCACCTTCCTGGTCGCCAGGTGGATGGGCAAGGACGAGCGCCGCCCCGCCGACGCCATCGTGGTGCTCGGCGCGGCGCAGTACGACGGCCGCCCCTCGGCGATCTACCGGGCGCGCCTGGAGCACGCCGTCGACCTCTACAACCAGCGGGTGGCGCCGGTGATCGTGTTCACCGGGGGCAACACCCCCGGCGACCGCTTCACCGAGGGCGCGTCGGGGGCGCGCTGGGCGGTCGGTCAGGGCGTGCCCACCGTCGCCGCGCTGGTCGAGGACCACAGCCGCAGCACCTACCAGAACCTGGCGGGGGCCCAGCGCACCCTGGCGAGCCGGCGCGACTCCAACCGGCGCCTGCGGGTGGTGGTCGTCTCCGACCCGTTCCACATGTACCGGGCGTGCAGGCAGGCACGCGACCTCGGCTTCGAGGCGTACCCCTCGCCGACGCGCACGAGCCCGATGTCGGCGAGCAAGGTCAAGCTGACCGAGTCCGTCATCCGTGAGGACCTGGCCATCGGCGGGTACGTCCTCGCCGGCCGGGGGTAGCGCGCACCCCGAGGAGGCGCAAGTGGCCCTGACCGTGGTCGACCACCCGCTCGCCGCCACCATGCTGACCGCGCTGCGGGACGCCACCACCCCGCCACCGCTGTTCCGGCTGCTGGCCAAGCGGCTCTCGCTGACCCTGGTGGTGGAGGCGACCCGCACGGTGCCCACGATCGAGCACCAGGTGCGCACCCCGCTCGCCGAGGCCGACGGCCGCCGCTTCGCCGTGCCGCTGGTGGCCGTGCCGATCCTGCGCGCCGGCCTGGCGATGCTCGAGGCGGTCACCGAGCTGCTGCCCGAGGTCGCGGTCGGCTACATCGGCCTGGAGCGCGACCACGCCACCTTCCAGCCCTCGGCCTACTACCACAAGCTGCCCCCGCTCGAGGGCGCCTACGTGCTGCTGCTCGACCCGATGCTGGCGACGGGCGGCTCGGCCGCCGCCGCCTGCGACAGCCTCTACAAGGCCAAGCCGGGCCGGGTGACCCTCCTCAGCGTGGTCGCCGCCCCCGAGGGCCTCGACCGCCTGCAGCACCAGCACCCGGCGCTCGACATCATCACCGCCGCCGTCGACGAACGCCTGAACAAATCGGCCTACATCGTCCCCGGCCTGGGCGACTTCGGCGACCGCCTCTACGGCACCTGATTGATCCGGGGGGGAGCCCGAAGACAGCTCCCCCCCGGACGCCCCCCCATCGGGTACTGCGGCGGGATCCCTGTTGGGCCCGGGTGGCTGCGGCGGGATCCCTGTTGGGTCCCAGGTGGCTGCGGCGGGATCCTGCTTGCCCTTCCTCATTGCGCGGCTGCGGCTCGCGTCCCATGATCGGATCGTTCGGGCGGAATGCCGATCTTCCGAAGGATCGGCGGACAAGGTGGGTGTCGACCCTCGATTTCGATAACAAACGTGGCACGACGGGCGGGAATGATGAGACAGGGGGCCAAGCGATACGCTTCAATCTCTCTTAGCTGACGAACCAGGCAAGGAGAGCAACCGTGACCCGTGAGGGATGGCCTGCCGCCGGATCCCCCAGCGAGGGACTGCTCGGCGCCTTCCGGGTCCTTGCGGGCGGCGAGGACGTCGAGGCCAGCGGCGGCGCCTTCCTGGAGCGGGCCTGCGCCGCCCTCGCCGCCGACGAGGGCGCCCTGCTGCTCGCTGGGGCGGACCCGAGCCGGCCGGTCGCCGGGCACCACCACGGCACCCCCGGCTCGGAGGGCCGGCTGGGCGGCCGCGCGCGCGATCCCCGCCTGTACGCCGCCGCGCTGGCCACCGGCCGGCCGCACCCCGCCGGCCCGCCCGGCGGGCCGGCGACCCCCGAGCTGTGGTGCGCCATGGTGGTGGAGGGCCGCCCCGTCGGCGTGCTCGCGGTGCGCCGCGAGCGGCCGGCGCCCTTCCGCCAAGCCGACCACACGCTCGCCGAGGTGCTCGCGAGCGGCGCCGCCGTCGCCGCCGACCGGCTGCGCTTCCTGCGCCTGTGGTCCGACAAGCTCGACCAGGCCGACGCGGCCCACTCCCAGCTGCTGCGCTACGCCGACGACCTGCGCACCACCTACGCGGCCGAACGGCGCCGGGCCGAGGAGCTGCGCCACGCCCTGCACGAGCTGGAGCTGTCCTACACCGCCACGGTGCGCGCCCTGGCCACCGCGGTGGAAGCCAAGGACGAGTACACCGGCGGGCACCTCGCCAGGGTCACCGAGTACGGCGTGCGGGGCTGCCCGGTGATCGGCGGCGGCCTCGCCGCCACGCCCGGCCTCGAGGAGGCCTTCCTCCTGCACGACCTCGGCAAGATCGGGGTGCCCGACGCGGTGCTGAACAAGCCCGGCCCGCTCACCGACGAGGAATGGGTGCTGATGCGCGAGCACCCCGCCATCGGCCTGCGCATCCTCGACGGCGTCCCCCACATGGACGTGGTCAGGCAGGTGGTCTACTCCCACCACGAGCGCTGGGACGGCACCGGCTACCCGGAGGGCCTCAAGGCCGAGGACATCCCGCTCGCCGCCCGCGTGTTCGCCACCGTCGACGCCTTCGACGCGATCACCACCGACCGCCCCTACCGCCAGGCCGCCAGCCTCGACGAGGCGCTGGCGCGGCTGCAGAAGGCCGCCGGGACCCAGTTCGCCCCCGACGCCGTCGACGCCCTCCACCGGGTCGACCCGGAGCAGCTCGACGCCGTCCGGGCGACCGCCGGGCGGAGGCGCTAGGCCATGGGCCGCCTGCGCGTCCAGCTCACCGTCCTGCTGGCCATGCTCGGGCTGCTGGTCGCCGCGTGGGGCGCGACCATCTTCCTCGGCGCCCGCAACGGCCAGGTGTCGACCGAGTCGCGCCAGTTCGAGGTGAGCCGCTTCGACGAGCTGCGCCGCTCCACCGCCAGCTTCCGCGCCCGCGTGGTCGACGCCTCCACCTACCAGCGCAACTACCTGCTCACCGGCGACGTCCACGCCAAGGAGCAGTACCGCACCGCCTGCAACCAGGCCGACGACCTCCTCGCCATGGTCGGGACGCTGGCGCGCCCCTGGCCGACGCTGGTGCCGGTGCTGCAGAGCGTTCGCAGCGGCTACACGAGCTGGGACCGGCAGGTGCGCAGCGAGGTCGACGTCCACGACCACTTCGGCATCGGCGCCGCCATGCTGATGGTCGACCGGCGCGAATCGAGCGTGCGCTTCGCCCAGCTCGGCAAGCGCATCGGCGCGCTCGACGGGCTGCTCGCCGACCTGCAGGTGAACGCGGCCAGGCAGCAGCGCTCCACCTACCGCGAGACGCAGCGGCTGGCGCTGGACGCCGCGGTGATGATCCTGGCGACGGTCACGCTGATCTTCTTCTACCTGCGCCGCGCGGTCGGCGCCCCGGCGGCGGTGCTGCGCTGGGCCTCCAGCCGCCTCGCCGGCGGCGACCTGACCACCCCGATCGAGCTGGCGGTGCCCAACGAGCTCGGCGCGGTCGCCGCCGACCTGGAGGTGATGCGCCGCCGCCTGGCCGGCCGCATCGACGGCCTGCTGCGGCTGCGCGAGCTGTCCGCCCAGGTGGTCGGCGCCACCAGCCTGCAGGGACTGTGCGACGCGGCGCTCGCCGGCCTCGGCCGCGAGGTCGGCGCGGTGCGGGCCGCGCTCGGCGCGGTCGACCGCGACGGCCGCCTGCGGCTGCGCGCCCTCTCCGGCTTCGACGACCCTGAGCGGGCAGCCGGGCGGATCGCCGCCGTCCACCACGAGCTGTGCGCCTTCCTGGCCATGAAGACGCTGGTCACCGGCCAGGTGGTCGGCATCGGCGAGGTCGACCAGGTGCCCAAGCCGGCCGCCCTCGGCGAGCTGGCGGTGGTCCTGCGCATCCGCGCGCTCGCGCTGGTGCCGCTGGTCTCGCGTGGCTCGTTCGTCGGGCTGCTCGCCCTGTTCTGGGAGCAGCCCCACCAGCTCGACCAGGAGCAGGAGGCGCTGCTCGGGCTCGCCGGCAACCACATCGCCGGGGCGCTGGCGGCGGCGCTGCGCTACGAGGAGGCCGAACGCGGCGCCAGCGAGGCGCGGGCGGTGTTCTACGCGATCGCCGACGGGGTGCTGCTGACCGACCCGAACGGCCGCGTGACCGCCATGAACCACGCCCTCGAGCAGCTCGGCGGCTGGACCGAGGCGCAGGTCCAGGGCATGCCCTACGCCGAGGTCATGCCGGTCGAGGACGAGCACGGCCGGCGCATCCCGCCGGAGGCCCGGCCGCTGGCCAAGGCCCTGGCCACCGGCCAGCCGGCCAGCGACCAGGGCTACGGCGTCGACCTGGTGACCCGCGACGGCGGCCGGGTACCGGTCGCGGTCAGCTCCGCGCCGATCCTCGACGCCCGTGGGGAGGTCATGGGCGGCGTCGACGTGGTCCGCGACGTCTCCCGGGAACGCGAGGTCGACGAGGTCAAGTCGGCCCTGATCTCCACCGTCTCGCACGAGCTGCGCACCCCGCTGACCCTGATCCACGGCTTCGCCGAGCTGCTGGTCCTGCGCGACATGCCGGTGGAGCGGCGGCGCGCCGCCGCCGAGGAGATCCTGGAGGCCTCGCGGCGGCTCGCCCGCCTGATCGACGACCTGCTCAGCGTCTCGCGCATGGAGTCCGGCCGGCTGGTGCTCGACCCGCGCCCGCTCGACCTGGCCGGCCTGGTCGAGCGGACCCTGTCGCCGTTCCGGGCGATGGCCGCCAGGCACGCCATCCACAGCGACATCTCCGGTGGCCTGCCGGTCATCTGGGGCGACCCCGACAAGGTGGAGCAGATTTTGACCAACCTGGTGGGCAATGCGATCAAATACTCCCCCGCCGGCGGCGAGGTCGTCGTCTCCGTGAGCTGCGCCGACGACGAGGTCCGGGTGAGCGTGCGCGACCAGGGGATCGGCATGAGCCCACGCGACATGGGGCAGCTGTTCGAGAAGTTCTACCGCGTCGACCGCGACGAGGTGCGCCGTGCCGGCGGCACCGGCCTGGGCCTGTACATCACCAAGCGGCTGGTCGAGATGCACGGCGGGCGCATCTGGGCGGAGTCGTGGCCCGGCGAGGGGTCGGAGTTCAGCTTCACCCTGCCGAGCGGCGGCCAGCTGGCCGGGGAGGGACGCCGGTGAAGCTCCTGATCGCCGACGACGAGCCGGCGGTCCGGGCGCTGGTGCACGCCACCCTCGAGGGCGAGGACTACCAGATCATCGAGGCGGGCGACGGCGTCGAGGCCCTCGAGCTGGTCCGCGCCGAGAACCCCAGCCTGGTGCTGCTCGACGTGATGATGCCGCGGCTGAACGGCCTCGACGTGTGCCGCTCGATCAAGGCCGACCCCAGCACCAGCGGCACGATGGTGGTGATGCTGACCGCGCAGGCGCGCCAGCGCGACCGCGAGCGCGGCTACGAGGCCGGCGCCGACGAATACTTCACCAAGCCCTTCTCCCCGCTCGCCCTGCTCGACCTCGTCGAGCAGGTGCGCCGCGGACCGGCCGGCTGAGCCGCTACCCGTTGGCGGCGCTGGCGGGCTGGACGAGGCCCGGGGGCAGTGGCACCTCGTCCCAGTCGACCAGCAGCCAGGACTCGTCGTCGAGGTGGACGGTGGCGGTGACGTAGCCGCCGGCGAAGCGGCTGGAGGTCACCCGCGCCACCCCGGGGTCGAACTCGACCACCCGCTCGACGTCGTCGACCAGGAAGCCGACCGGGCCGTTGCGGGTGCTCACCACCACGATGCGGCCCTCGGGCCCGAGGTCGGGCAGGCCGAGCACCACCCGGAGGCTGGCGACGGCGACCGGCCGCCCGCCCGCGCCGAGCGCGCCGAGGCTGGAGCCGGCCAGGCCGGGGATGGGCCGCCGGCCGGTACCGACGTCGACCACCACCCTGACGTCCTCCCGCCGGCAGGCGTAGCCGCGCCCCATCAGCCGGAAGAGCAGCAGCTCGGTGCCTGGTGCCAGAAGCTCTGGCTGCCTGCGCTCGGGACCGGCGGAGCCGCCCGCGGCCGGGGTGCTGCCGGTCATGCCACCTCCTGGACGAGATGTCGGGGTCGGCACTACCTCAATCGGCAGGGCGACTGGCCCCCTACAGTGGGTGGCGTAATGGGTCGGTAGCGCTGACCAGCAATGCTGCGGGTAGCGCCGGAATGGGCGGCCAAGGTACCCTCCGGCGCCCAGGGGATCTCCTCGAGGGGAAGGAGGACCGCGTGGCCGAGGTGCTGGAGCACAGCGACATTCCCGGCATCTGGCTGGTCAGGTTGCAACACCACGAGGACGAGCGGGGTCGCTTCATGGAGACCTACCGCGCCTCGTGGCTGCCGTTCGCCGCCACCATGGTGCAGGCCAACCGCTCCGAGTCGGGCGCCAAGGTGCTGCGGGGGCTGCACTACCACCGCCGCCAGGCCGACTACTGGTTCGTGCAGTCCGGCAAGGCGACCGCCGTGCTGCTCGACACCCGGATCGGCTCGCCCACGGAGGGCAAGCACGTGACCGTGCAGCAGGGCGGGGGCGAGGACGTGGCCATCTACATCCCAGAAGGCGTGGCCCACGGCTTCTACGCCCACGAGCCGACGGTGATGACCTACCTGGTGACCAACGAGTACGACGGCTCCGACGAGCTCGGCATCGCTTGGGACGACCCCGACATCGGCATCGAGTGGCCCGACTCCGAGCCGATCCTGTCCGAGCGGGACCGGCAGAACCCGCGCCTGGCCGGCGTCACCGCCGACCGCCGCGTGCCCTACTCAGGCTGAAGCGCGCCAGTTGGGTCCTTCCGCGCTACCGTAGGGCCAGGACGTCCTGGTCTCGAGGGAGGGGCGCCATGCTGGAGCGTCCGTGCGTCAGTCATCGCAGCAGCCCGGCCAAGTCGGGGCCACCCCCTGACCGGCCGAAGCCGCCCGCACCGCCGCCACCGCCGCGCTGGCGCGCATGGCTGCCCGCGATCGGGCTGCTGATCAGCATCTTCATCTTCTCCCTCCTGTCCGGGGGCATGCGCCAGAACCGTCCACAGGAGCTGAGCTACACCGACCTCAAGGCGAAGGTGGCCGCCGGCCAGGTGAAGTCGGTCAACATCGACAAGGACGGCCACGTCGACGGCAAGCTGCAGGACGGCACCCGCTTCACCTCCGGCGTGCCCACCGCGATCGGCGACCCCGAGCTGGCCAAGCTGCTCGACGAGAAGGACGTCCAGGTGACGCGCGTGGAGCCGCAGACCTCGCTCGCCTCCGTGCTGGTCAGCCTGCTGCCCTTGTTGCTGTTCGTGGCGTTCTTCATCTACCTGGGCCGCTCCACCCGCCGCCAGCTCGCCAGCGGCATCGGCGGGATCGGGCGCTCCCGCGCCAAGGTGTTCGACGCCGAGCGACCGGACACCACCTTCGCGGACGTCGCCGGCTACGAGGGCCCCAAGCGGGAGGTCACCGAGGTGGTCGACTTCCTGAAGACCCCCGACCGCTACTCCCGCGCCGGCGCGGTCGGTCCCAAGGGCGTGCTCATGGTCGGGCCGCCAGGGACCGGCAAGACCCTGCTGGCCCGGGCGGTCGCCGGCGAGGCCCAGGTGCCGTTCCTGTCGGTCACCGGCTCCGGCTTCGTGGAGCTGTTCGTCGGCGTTGGCGCCTCCCGCGTCCGCGACCTGTTCGCCGAGGCGAGGAAGCGCGCCCCCTCGATCATCTTCATCGACGAGATCGACGCCATCGGCCAGCGCCGCGGCGGCGGCGCGGTCATCTCCAACGACGAGCGCGACCAGACCTTGAACCAGATGCTGGCCGAGATGGACGGCTTCGACCCGGCCACCGGGGTGGTGGTGATCGCCGCCACCAACCGGCCCGAGGTGCTGGACCCGGCGCTGCTGCGCCCGGGCCGCTTCGACCGCCAGGTGGTCATCCCCCTGCCCAACCAGCGCGAACGCCGCGCGATCCTGGGCGTGCACGCCATCGGCAAGAAGCTCGGCGACGACGTCGACCTCGACGTGATCGCCCGCGGCACGCCGGGATTCTCCGGCGCGGACCTGGCCAACCTGGTCAACGAGGCGGCCATCTTCGCGGTCAGGGCGGGCCGCGAGGTGATCATGGCGGTCGACTTCTCCGATGCCCGCGACCGCATCCTGCTCGGCCTGCGCGAGGCGTCCAACGCGTTGCTGCCCGACGAGCAGCGCGCCGTCGCCGTCCACGAGTCCGGCCACGCCCTGGTGGCGGCGCTCTCCGACCACGCCGACCCGGTCGCCAAGGTGACGATCCTGCCCGCCGGCCAGGCACTGGGCGTGACCGAGCAGCTCCCGGTCGACGAGCGCCACCTCTACCCCGAGGGCTACCTCAAGGACTCCCTGGCGGTGCGCATGGGCGGCCGCGCCGCCGAGCAGCTCGTCTTCGGCGAGGGCTCGACCGGCGCCTCGAACGACCTGGCCGGGGCGACCGACCTCGCCACCCGGATGGTGCGCGAGTTCGGCATGAGCCCGGTGCTCGGACCGGTCGGGTTCTCCTCCGGCAGCCCGATGTACCTCGGCACCGAGGAGGTGCGCAGCCGCCCCTACGCGGAGGCGACCCAGCGGGTGATCGACGAGGAGGTCGCCAAGCTGCTGCGCCAGGCCGACGCGCGCGCCGCCGAGCTGCTCTCCAGCCACCGCGACGCGCTCGACCGCCTCACCGAGCTGCTGCTGGAGCGCGAGACGGTGGACGGCACCGACGTCGACGAGATCCTCGGGCGGGTGCCGGGCCGCGGCGCCACGGTCGGGGCGACCGGGCACACCGCCAGCGGCGCCGAGCCGAGCCCACCGTCCGGGCCGGCCAAGCCCTGAGGGGCGGCCGAGCGGGAACCGTTTGTCCTCCAGGCGCATCTATGCATCATTGAAGAGGATGAGCGCCACCACTCCCCTACTCGCCACCGACCCGCGCCGGCTCGGTCCGTACGTGCTGCTGTGGCGCCTGGGCGGTGGCGGGATGGGCGTCGTCTACCTGGGCGAGGCGTCCGACGAGCGACTGGTCGCGATCAAGGTGATCCGGCCGGACCTGGCCGACGACTCGGTGTTCCTCGCCCGCTTCCGCCAGGAGGTCGAGGCGGCCTCGCGGGTGGCCGGCTTCTGCACCGCGAGGGTGATCGACGCCGACCTGGACGCGGAGCGGCCCTGGTTCGTCACCGAGTACGTCGACGGCCCCACCCTGCAGCAGGCGGTGAAGCGCTCCGGGGCGCTGCGTGGCCAGTCGCTGTCCACCTTCGCGCTCGGCGTCGCCGAGGCGCTCGACGCGATCCACGAAGCCGGCGTGGTGCACCGCGACCTCAAGCCGAGCAACGTGCTGCTGGCCCGCAACGCGCCCAAGGTGATCGACTTCGGCATCGCCCGTGCGCTCGACGCGGCCTCGCTGACCCAGACGGGCAAGCTGATCGGCACGGTCAACTGGCTCGCGCCGGAGCAGCTCCGCTCCGACCGCGCCTCGCCGCTGTCCGACGTGTTCGCTTGGGGTGGGCTGGTCGCCTTCGCGGCGACCGGACGGCCGCCGTTCGGGACCGGCCCCGCGGAGGTGGTCGTGCACCGCATCCTGCACGACGACGCCGACCTGGAGGGCATGGAGGGCGAGCTGCGCACGGTGGTCGCGCTGGCGCTGGCCAAGCACCCGGAGGAGCGGCCGCCCGCCCGCGCCCTGCTGGCCCGCCTGCTCGGCGCGGGTACCCGCAGGGCCGACGCCGCCGTGATGGCCTCCCGCGTCGTCAAGGACACCTGGACCGGCACGAACGCCTGGCAGCAGGAGGCGGCCAGGGCACTGGGCCGCCCGGCACCGGCGCCAGTGCCAGCCGCCGCGGACCCGGCCAACGGCGCCGCCGCAGGCCAGCCCAACGGCGCCGCCGGGGTACCGGCGCCGAACCCGGCGGCCGCCCGGGCCGCGCCCGTGGACGAGCGGCCCTCGGCCACCCCACCGCCGCGGGAGCACCCCGCCGCCTCCACCCCACCGGCGCCGGTGACCTGGCCGCCTCCCGGGAGCGCGGAACGGCCGGCCGCGGCCACCCCGCCCGCAACGTCCCCGCAGCCGCCGGTGACCGGCTGGCAGCCGCCGCGGCAGCCGGCCCCGGCGCCGCCGCCGCCCGCGGGGCGGCCGCTGGGGACGCCGCCGGCCGGCGAGGGGCCGGCCGATGCCGGGCCGTCGGCGGGCGGGCGCGACGGCGGCAAGGGCGGCCTGGTCGCCGACCTGCTGCCCGGTGGGATGGCCCGCGACCTGGTGCTGGTGTTCGGCTTCGCGATGGCGCTCGCGGCGACGCTTCCCGCCGTGCGCCCGGTGCTCGGCGCGCCGATCCCGGCGGCGCTGCTGATCCTGGTGGTCGGCGCGGCGCTGCTCGGCGCGATGCGGGGCCTGGTCGGGCTCGCGCTCGGCGTGCTCGCCACCGAGGCATCCGTCCACGGCGACGCGCTGGCGTTCTTGCACCGCCCCCGCGCCCTCGCCGCCTACGCCTTCCTCGGCTTCACCGTGCTCCTGGTCGGGCGCGTCGCCGGCCGCGGCAAGCACTTGCGCCCCCTGCGGGTGGCGATCGCCCTCGCCGTCGGCTACGGGCTGGTCTACGGGGGGCTGGCGATGGCCGAATGGCTGGCGCGGGCCGGCTCCCTCGCCGGCAGGCTGCGCGTCGGGCTGTAAGAAGCGCCGCTCAGCCGTTGGCGCTCGGCGTAACGGTCGCGGACCATGGACGCCGAGCTTTCTTCCAGGGAGGTGGCCATGCGCATCGAGGCGGCTCAGGGCGACATCACCAGGGAGCGGGTCGACGCCGTCGTCAACGCGGCCAACTCGTCGCTGCTCGGGGGCGGCGGCGTGGACGGGGCGATCCACCGGGCGGCCGGGCCGGAGCTGCTGGCCGAGTGCCGCACGCTCGGCGGTTGCGAGACCGGCGACGCCAAGGCGACCAAGGGCCACCGCCTGCCCGCCAGCTGGGTGATCCACACCGTCGGCCCGGTGTGGCGCGGTGGCGACCGGGGCGAGCCCGAGCAGCTCGCCTCCTGCTACCGCCGCAGCCTCGAGGTGGCCGCCGAGCTGGGCGCCCGCTCGGTCGCCTTCCCGGCGATCTCCACCGGCATCTACGGCTACCCTCCCGACCAGGCGGCCCGCATCGCGGTCGAGACCGTCCGCGCCACCCCCACCACCGTCGAGCTGGTCCGCCTGGTCGCCTTCGACGCCGCCATGCTGCGCCACTACCAGGAGCTGCTCGAGACCACCAGGTAGGCAGGGCGAGAGGGCCAGGTCACCCGGAGGGTGCTTGGTGGATCCCGTCCAGGCCGAGCCGGTGGGCGGTGGCCGCCGCCTCGACCCGGCTGTGGACGCCGAGCTTGGCCAGGATGTTGCTGACGTGGACGCTGGCCGTCTTGGGGCTGATGAACAGCTCGCCGGCGATCTGCGAGTTGGAGCGGCCGGCGGCGACCAGGCGCAGCACCTCGAGCTCGCGCGGGGTCAGCCCGGCGGTGCTCGGAGCGGCCTCCACGGCCTGGCCGAGCTGTAGGCGGGCGCGGCGGGCGAGCGCCTCGAGCGCGCCGCGTAGCGGCGCCGCCCCGAGCTGCCCGGCGCAGTCGTAGGCCGCCTTCGCCTCGGCCTCGGCCGCCTCGCGCCGCCCCTCCGCCAGCAACGCCCCAGCGAGCCGCCAGCGCGACCTGGCCTCCTCGTACTGGTAGCCGTAGCCGAAGGCGTCGACGGCGCGCGCCCAGCGCTCCGGCGCCGGGTTCCCCTGCAACCGCTCCCACTCCGC
This sequence comes from Actinomycetes bacterium, assembly GCA_036377075.1. Taxonomy (GTDB): domain Bacteria; phylum Actinomycetota; class CALGFH01; order CALGFH01; family CALGFH01; genus DASUZB01. The sequence continues at coordinate 27,532 of DASUZB010000105.1, forward strand.
CTCGGCGCGGGCGAGCCAGGCCAGCGCCTCCGGGCCGACCTGGAGGCCGAGGCCGCGTGCGCGGTCGACGGCCGCCCGGGCACGCTCGAGCAACTGGCGGCCCGCCGTCAACGCCTCGCCCTCGGCGGCGGCGTCGCCGCCGGCCCTGGCGCGGTCGGACCGGTCGGCCTCGGCGGCCAAGCCGAGCGCGGCCGGCCAGATGACGCTCAGCACCCAGCTCTCGCCCTCCCGGTCCAGCATGGCCACGGTGGCCCGTGCCAGCTCGCTGGCCCGGTCGGGCTCACCCTGCCACAGGGCCAGGTCGACCTCGCAGCCGCCGGTCAGGAAGGCGACGTAGGTGTCCTGCTCGCGCAGCGGCCCGAGGCGGGCGAGACGCTCATTGGCGCTCCCGCGGCCGCGGCCGACCTCCACGTAGAGCGCGACCGCGGACAGGGCGGCCGCGGCCGGGCTGCGATCGTCGGGCGCCACCGCCAGGCGCTCGGCCTCGTCCCAGGCGCCGGCCGCGTAGAGCGCGATGATGCGCAGCAGCCGTGCCTCGATCCCGGACGGGCTCCAGGACAGGCCGGTCCGCTCGGCGAGCCCCACGGCCTCCCCCAGGGACGTCCCGGCCACGGGCAGGTTGCCGTCGTCCAGCTCGAGCCTGCCCAGGAAGCAGAGGGCCTCGAGCTGCCTGGGACGGTCCATGACGGCGGCGGCCCGTTCGCGGGCCTGGTCGACCAGGGCGCGGGCGCTGTCGAAGTCGTCGCGCCGCCGCGCCAGGATCACCTGGATGAGCAGGGCCTGCGCCTCGTCGGCGGCGCTGCCCGCCGCCCTGGCGACCGCCAGCGCCTCGTCGCACCAGTGGCTGGCCTCCTGGTCGCCGCGGAAGTACACCAGCGCCCGCGCGAGCCCGCCCGTGACCTGGGCGCGCAGCGGCGTCGGTGGCTCGGCCGGCACCAGCTCGACCGCCCGCCTCGCCGCGTCCAGCACCTCCGGGCTCTCCTCCACCTCCAGCAGGAACCAGGCGAGCCGCTCGTAGGCGACCGCCGCCCGCAGCGGCTCCGCCGCGGCGTCGATCGCGGCCACCGCGTCCCTCGCCAGGCTGGCGGCGTGCCTGGCCTCGCCCGAGTCGCTGGCCGCCTGCGCCGCCCGCAGGAGCAGCTCGGGGCGGTCGATGCCGGCGACGGCGGCGGCGTCCGGCACCCGGTCCCACAGCTCGATCGCCTGGGTCAGGTGGTGGTAGGCCTCGGCCGGGCCGAACACCTCGCGGGCATCGGCCGCCGCGCGGACCAGCGCGCCGAGCGCTCCGGGCAGGTCGTGGCTCGCCAGCGCGTGCCAGGCCAGCTCGGCCGCCGGGCCGCTCTCGGCCAGCACCCGCGCGTAGGTGGCGTGCAGCCGCGTCCGCTCCCCCGGCAGCAGGTCGCCGTAGACGACCTCCTGCAGCAGCGCGTGGCGGAAGCGGTAGCTCTCGCCCGCCGGGTCGACCACCAGCACCTGGTCGGCGATGGCCTCGCGCAGCCCCTGCTCCAGCTCCGCGTCCGGCAGGCCGGCGGCGGCGGTCAGCAGCCGGTGGTCGACCCGGCGGCCGGCGACGGCCGCCACCTTGAGCACGTCCTGGGCCAGGTCCGAGAGCGCCTCGACGCGGGCGAGCAGCACGTCGGCCAGGGCGACGGGCAGGGCGACGTCGGCACGGGCGGCGCCCGCGGCCAGCAGCTCCTCGGCGAAGAAGGCGTTGCCCTCCGAGCGCGCCAGGATGCGGTCGACGGCCTCGGGCGCCAGCCGCCCGCCGGTCAGCAGCTCCAGGTGCTCGGCCAGCTCGGCGCGGGTGAACGGGCGCAGCTCGATCCGCTCGATGTCGGGCACGCGCACCAGCTCGGCGAGCAGCGGCCGCAACGGGTGGCGACGGTGCAGCTCGTCCGAGCGGTAGCTGGCGACCACCGCGACGCGCCCGGTGCGCAGGGTACGGACCAGGAAGGTCAGCAGGTCGCGGGTCGAGCGATCGGCCCAGTGCAGGTCCTCGACGACGAGCAGCACCGGCGCCAGCTCCGAGAGGCCGACCAGCAGCGACAGCACCCCGTCGAAGAGCTGCACCCGCTCGAAGGCGTCGCTCGGCGGCAGGGCGCCGATCCCCTCCTCCGCCACCTTCGGCAGCAGCCGGCCCAGGCTCGGCACCGCCGCGACCATCGGGGCGGCCAGGTCGGCCTCGCCCGGCCGCCCACCGACGTCGCGGAAGGCGTCGACGAACGGCACGTAGGGCAGGCCCACGTCGCCCGCCTCCATGCAGCCGCCGACCAGCGCCCGGACACCCTCGGCCTCGGCCCGGTCGGCCAGCTCGGTCAGCAGCCGCGTCTTGCCGACGCCGGCGTCCCCGGCCACCAGCCCGACCGCCGGCCGGCCCCGCTCGGCGCGGGCGAGCACGGCGACGAGCCGGTCGAGCTCATCGGCACGGCCGACGAACACCGCGCCCGCGCTGGTCCCCATGCCCGCCAGTATGGCCCCAGCCTGCGACGCCGGCACCTCGATTGCCGGGGAGGCGGCGCCGGCCGCGTGCGGCTCGCGCCTACCCCGAGGGGAGCGGCATCCGCACGGTGATGGCGGTGCCGCCGCCTGGCTCGGAGCACACCTGCCAGGTGCCGCCGAGCATCTCCACCCGCTGGCGCATGCCGACCAGGCCGAAGCGCCCGTCGCGTACGTACACGCCGATGTCGCCCTGGTCGAACCCCTTGCCGTCGTCGACGACGCGCAGCAGCAGCCCAGCCGAGTCGTCCTCGCACAGCCACGCCATCACGCACCCGGCGCTCGCGTGGCTGACGACGTTCGCGAGGGCCTCCTGCGCCACCCGGTACAGCACCGTCTCCACCTCCCTGGGGAGGCGGCCGGCCAGCCGTACGTGCAGGCTCACCGTCGCGCCGGTGTCGCGTTCGATCCCCGCGAGCAGCTCGTCCAACGCCGCCGGCAGGCCACCGTCGTCCAGCACCGGCGGGCGCAGCCCGGAGACCAGCCGGCGCAGGCTCGCCAGCTCGCGCGCCAGGTCCGACTCGCAGCGGCGCAGCAGCTCCGCCACCGACTCCACCTCGCCCGCGGCCAGCCGCAGCCGGGCCTGGCCGAGCCGCAGGCCCAGCGCGGCCAGGTGCTGCAGGGAGTCGTCGTGCAGTTCGGCCGCGAGCTGTTCGCGCTCCCGCTCGGCTGCCTGCACGACCTCGTCGAGGAGCTTGTGACGCTCACCGTCCTCGTTGAGGATCCACGCCAGGCCGAGCAGCCGGCCGTGGTCGTCGCGGACCGGGCCGACCGCGGCGACCACCGGCTCCCACCGCTCACCGCGGCCACGCAGGGGCAGCTCGCACTCGATCACCCGGCGCAGGGCGCGCATGCGCGCGAGCTGCGCGTGGAACGCCACCCGCTGGTCGGCCGGGAGGAGGACGGCGAGCGGCTGGTCCAGCAGCAGGCCGCGCGGCTGGCCGAACAGGACCGCGGCGGCATCGTTGGCGTCGCGGATCACCCCGTGCTCGTCGGTGAACAGGTACGCGTGCGGGACCTGGGGGAACGGTGGCGGCAGGTGGGCGTCACCGGGCCGGTCCGCGACCTCCTCGGCAACCACGGACGGCACCCCCGGGCGCGCACGCATCACTCGACCCTCCGACGGCGATCGGACCCCCACGACCTGATGGCAAGCAGTAAACACCCGAGGGGCACTATCCAGCCATGCCTTCCTTACTGCCCTTGCCGCTCGAATGGCAAACCAAGACTGCGGGGGGCTCCGCCCCCCGCACACCCCCCGGAAACCCCCGGACGCGGGCACAACCGCTGCGTCCGAGGGTCACGCCTCGAAGATCACGACCCGGAGATCACGACGCGGAGATCACGACCCGGAGATCACGCTCCGAGGGTCGTGGCGTGTAGTACGCTGCGCGTACTTCGCCGGATGAATTACTTTAGCCGGATTTGACTAGATCTGCGTGCTTGGTAAGACTGTTCCTTCCCCGGAGTGCTCGAGGCAGGAGCCTGCCACGCCGCCCAGCGGCCACCGCTCAGCTCGCCGAGGTTCCACACCAGTGTGCTTGCACACCTCACAAGGAGGGCGTGTCACGTGGAGCCGACCAGAAGCTGGAGTGAAGGGGCGACGATGCCGACCAGGGCCCGGCGGGTCGAGGCCGTCCGCACGGTGCCGTCGGCCCGCGGCGCGCGGACCGTCGTCACGGTACGGGCCCGGCTGGCCGCCGCGCGGCAGAAGCCGGGATTCCTGCGGCGCGCCGGCGCGGCCGCGGCGCTCGTCACGCTGCTCGCGCTCGGTGGCATGGCGCTGCTGTTGGGGCCGATCGCCGGCGCCGCCGGCGACTTTCTCCACGGTCGGTGACCAGTCGGCCACGTCCAACCTGGCCAGCGACCTCTCCGGCGACTCCAGCAGCGCCTTCGTCGACAGCGGCACCGCCGACTTCTCCGGCGCGATCAGCGACTTCGGCGGCGGCGGTGACTTCGGTGGTGGCGACTTCGGCGGTGGTGGCGACTTCTAGCAGCGCACGATGACGGCCTGAGGGATCCGGTGGTCCGGGAGCCAGCCCCGGACCACCGGATTCTCCGTGCGGCACGGGGCCGGACAGGCGGCTGGAACAATGGCTCGACGGACGACCTGGATACCCTGCCCGAGCCGGAGCTGCCGGCCTCGGCCCGCCGGGGTGACTCGGCGGCCTTCGAGCGGCTGGTGGCGCGCCACCACGGTCGGCTTCAGCGCTCCGTTCGAGGCAGCCGGTCCAGCGGTCCTGTACCTGAAGAAGGTCCGCGGCTGACGTTGGCGACCCCGGTCTCGCGGGCGCGCAGGGTTTCCTGGGCGGTGAGCACCTGGTCCAGCCCGGCGCGCATGCAGGCGCGCTGCTCGGCGGTCAGGTGCCGGGCGAGCGTCACGTCGCCTACGCGACCTTGACGATGCTGGCGACCGAGGGGACGCCGCGCGAGTCCACCGCCACCAGGTAGTAGTAGCCGGGCGGGGTCAGGCTCGAGCTCACCGTCAGCGACCAGGTAGGTCCGTTCGGGGTGGTCGCCGCGGCCAGGGTGAAGTCGCCCTCGGCCGCGCCGTCCTGGTGGGTGGTGCTCGCCAGGCGGAACACCCGCACGCTCTTCAAGCTGGTGCCCGCCGCGAGCCGCACCCCGACGGTGAACGCCTGGTTGTGGGCGATCGTCGCCGGTGCCGAGGTGATCACCGGCCGGTCGGCCACGTCGACGTACCAGGGCTCGAACGTCTCCACCATCCGCTGCACGGTGCCGCGCTGCGGGTTCCCACCCAGCAGGATCGCGCGGCCGCTCGGGTCAACCCACATGTTGGAGTGGTACTGGTGGGCCGCCCAGGTGGGCGCCGACGCCGCGAAGTTGTTGCTGGCCGGCTGGTACAGCTTCGTCGTGTACACCGGCCTGCCCTGCGGGTCCTGCCCGCCGGCCAGCAGCACCCGCCCGTCGAACAGGGTCGCGTGCGACAGGTACCTCCTCCCCCCGCCCAGGGACGGCCCCGCCCGGTAGACGGGGTTGGGCGAGGAGTACAGGTCGATCAGGGCGGTCGTCGCGACCGTGCCGCCGCCGGCCACCATCACCTTGTGCCCCTGGGTGTTGGGCACGAAGAACGAAGCCCCCTGGTCACGCCGGTTGGTGTCCAACCCGCCCACCGCCTGGAAGCCGCCGGTCAGCGGCCGCAGGAAGCCGACCCGCTGCGCCGAGTCGCCGAGCCCGACCCCGGTGAAGAACAGCCGGCCACCGGCCGTCGGCAGCATCTGCGGGTAGGTCGGCACGGTGAACGTGTAGGGGACGGCGCTCCAGGTGCGCGTGCGGGGGTGGTAGACCTCCGGCTTGGTGTTGAGCTTGCCGACGTCGTCGAGCCCGGAGAGCACGAACACGTCGCCGTTGCTCAGCTCCGTCGCCGACGGGTACCAGCGGCCACGGGCCATCGAGGCGACGCGAACGAACTGCCGGTTGACCCAGTCGTACTCGTAGCTCGTGCGCAGCCCGTAGAACGGGTCGTACTGCTTGGTGCCACCGGCCACCAGCACGTTGCCGTTGGGCAGCGACGCATGGCCGGCGCAGAACAGGTCGCCGGGAGTGGGCAGCTGGTAGGTGTTGCAGGTGTCCGGGAAGAACAGGTAGCTCTGGAAGCGCCCGGCACGGAACTCCGTCGGGTTGTTGCCGGAGCCGGCCATCAGCAGCACCGAACCGTCGGGCAGCACCGAGGCGTGCACCGGGTTGAACCCCTCCGGCAGCTGGCAGGTCGTCCACCGCCCGGCCACCGTCCCGAGCACCGTCAGCCGCTGCCGCTGGGCCGGCGTCAGCGGCGCCACCGAGGTGTTCAGCGCGCCCCGCTCGGAGCCCTGCACCGCCGCGACCGTCTCGCGGGCGATCCGCTCGGCCTCGGTCTCACCCGCCTGACCGGCCGCCGGGGCCGGCAACGCCACCAACGCCACGCCCACTACCAGCGCCATGCCAAGCAAAAACCGCACCTTCACGAGCCCGCTCCATTTCGCGCACCCACCTGGGACCCACGCCCTGGAAAGACACGCAGAGCGGGGTGACGTGGCAATAGTTTGCGCTTTGAGCAGGACCGTGGCAAGCCATGACAATTACGCGACGATTGAGGGTCCCGAGGTAATTGAGACGGCGGGCCAGGTCCTGGTACTCCGTCCCACCAAGCGGCCGCTCCGGCGCGACTTGCCTGCTCAGGAAGGTTGTCGCCGCGACTAGTAATAACTACGTACGGCGATACTCCATTGCGACCTAGAACAAATTACTGAGACCATGGAAATGCGCGGGCTTTCTCACCGCGTCTGGTGCCGTTCGAGCGGAAATCATGGCGAGGTGGCTCGCATAAAGATGCGATCCCAAGAGAATTAAGAAAGGGACGCCTTGCCCGGCGCGGGCCGGCACCAGCCGCTGACGTGGGCGGGCACCGTAAGGCCGGGGGCCAGCTGCGGGTCAGGCTCGGGCGCGTCGGCCTCCAGGCCGAGGGGAAGCAGGCCGGCCCAGATCGGCAGCTCGTAGTCCTCCTCCTCGTCCTTCGCCGGGCCGGTGCGCACCTTGGCGGAGACCTCGTCGAGCGGCAACGCCAGCACCACGGTGGCGGCCAGCTCGCGCTGGGAGGGGCCGCGGACCGCCGCGCTGCGGCCCGGGACGATGTGGTCCACCAGGGCGCTCAGTACGGCCTCCTTCTCCGCCAGGTCCGTCACCAGCCGGGTGCGGCCGAGTACCACCACCGACCGGTAGTTCATGGAGTGGTGGAACGCGGACCTCGCCAGGACGATGCCGTCGAGCAGGGTCACGGTGACGCAGACGTCGGCGCCTGGGCGCAGGCCCAGGCGGCTGCCGGTGGAACCGTGGAGGTAGAGGGTCTCGCCGACGCGGGCGTAACCGGTCGGGATCACCTGGGGATGGCCGTCGACCACGAAGCCGACGTGGCAGACGAAGCCCTCGTCGAGGATGGCGTGCACGGTGTCGCGGTCGTACGAGGCCCGCTCGGGCAGGCGCCGCAGCGTGGTCCGCTCGGTGGGCGCGTACATCGACGACCACCCTTCCCTTCCTGCCGCCGTCCGGCGCGGAATTTGTTACAGTACAAAATTATGAACGTACTAGAACGATACCACGTGGCCGGGAGCGGCGCCCAGGAGATCGCGGCCAGCGTCGAGGCGGCGGTTCGCGGCGGCCAGCTCGCGCCGGGCGACGCCCTGCCAACCGTGCGGGACCTGGCCGCGGCGCTCGGGGTCAGCCCGGGCACGGTGGCGGCCGCCTACGCGGCCCTGCGGCGCCGCGGCCTGGTGGTCACCGCCGGGCGGCGCGGCACCAGGGTGCGCGGCCGGCCGCCGCTGCCGGCCCACCCGGTGCCGCCCCGCCGGGACGGCGTCCGCGACCTCGCCGCCGGCAGCCCCGACCCGGAGCTGCTGCCCGCGCTCAGCCCGGTGCTCGGCGGGCTGGCGCCGGCGAGGCGCCTGTACGACGAGTCGCCCAACCTGCCGGCGCTGGTCGAGCTCGCCCGCGGCCAGTTCGACCGGGACGGCGTGCCCGCCGGGCCGGTGGCGGTGGTCAGCGGGGCGCTCGACGGCATCGAGCGGGTGCTGGTCGCCCAGACCCGCCCCGGCGACCGGGTGGCGGTCGAGGATCCCGGCTTCCCCCCGGTGTTCGACCTGCTCGCCGCGCTCGGCCTGACCCCCGAGCCGGTGCTGCTCGACCGCGGTGGGCTGGTGCCCGAGGCGCTCGAGCGGGCGCTGGCCACCAGGGTGGTCGCCCTGGTGGTCACCCCGCGGGCGCAGAACCCTACCGGCGCGGCGCTCGGCGCCGAGCGCGCGGCCGAGCTGGGCGAGGTCCTCGACCGCCACCCGGACGTGCTGGTGGTCGAGGACGACCACGCCGGCCAGGTGGCCGGCGCGCCCTACCGCACCCTGGCGGACGGGCGGCGGCGCTGGGCGGTGGTCCGCTCGGTGTCCAAGACGCTCGGGCCCGACCTGCGCCTGGCGGTGCTGGGCGGGGACCCCGACACGGTGGCCCAGGTCGAGGGCCGCCAGCTCCTCGGGCCGGGCTGGGTCAGCCACCTGCTGCAGGCGACCGTGGCGGCGCTCTGGGCCGACCAGGCAACCGGCCGCCTGCTCGAACGGGCCGCGGCCGCCTACGCGGCGCGCCGCACCGCCCTGCTGGAGGCGCTCGCCGGCCACGGCATCGCCGCCAGCGGCGACTCGGGCCTGAACGTCTGGGTCCCGGTGCCCGAGGAGGCGCGCGCCGCCGCCGCCCTGCTCGACGCCGGCTGGGCGGTGGCGGCCGGCGAGCGCTACCGGCTGCGCTCCCCCAGCGCCGTGCGGGTCACCGTCGCGACCCTGCGCCAGCCGGAGGAGGCCGAGCGCCTGGCCGCGACCCTCGCCGGGGCGCTCGACCCGCCCCGCCGCACCCACCCGGCCTGAGCCGGCGCGGCCGCGGCGGGCTCACCTCGCCGCCGCCCGCCGCCGACCGGCCCGGGCGCGCTGCGGGCTGTCCGGTCGCTGCCGTACCTTGGGGAGCAAGCTCTGCCACCGGGGGTCGTAACTGGGCTACTTGGCCACGCCACCGCCGGAGGGTCTGGCCATGGCCACCCTCCGGCGCATCGTCGGGCTGCTGCGCCCGTACTGGCGGCGTGCGCTGTTCGCCTTCGCGCTCGGCCTGGCGATGCAGGCCATCACCACGATCGTCCCGCGCATCACCCGCACGGTGATCGACCAGGGCCTGACCCGCCGCGTCCCCGGCGTGCTCGGCCACGAGCTGGGGCTGCTGCTGGTCCTCGGGCTGGCCCGCTGGGCCTGCGGCGGCCTGCGGCGCTGGATCTCCGGCGGGGTCGGCACCGACGTCGAGGTCGACCTGCGCAACCGGCTCGCCCGCCACCTGCTGGCGCTGGAACCGGGCTGGCACGACCGCGCCCAGACCGGCCAGCTCCTGTCCCGCTTCGGCGCCGACATCCGCTCGGTGCGCTACTTCCTCTCCTGGGGGCTGGTGTTCAGCCTGCTCAACCTGCTCGTCCTGGTGATGGCGGCGGTGCAGATGTGGCTGCTGTCGCCACGGCTCACCGTGGTGGCGATCGCCCTCGGCCCGCCGCTGGTGGTCGGGGCGGTGCGCTACAACCGGCGCCTCCACACCGTCTTCTGGCAGGTCCAGCAGGAGCTCGGCGACCTGGCCACGGTGGTGGAGGAGAACGCCGCCGGCATCCGGGTGGTCAAGGCGTTCGGCCGCGAGGCCGAGCAGGCGGCGCGGCTCGACGCCGAGGCACGCTCGATCATGACCGAGAGCCTGCGGGCCGCCCGCCTGAGCGCCTTCTACAACCCGCTGCTCGCCGCCCTCCCGCAGGTGTCGCTGGCGGGGATCGTCTGGTACGGCGGCCGCATGGCCTCGCAGGGCGAGATCAGCCTCGGCACGCTGGTCGCCTTCACCTCCTACCTGGTCCTGCTCGCCTGGCCGCTGCAGTCCCTCGGCATGCTGTTCGGCTTCGCCCAGCGCGCCGCCGCCAGCGCCGAGCGCGTCTTCGAGGTGCTCGACCGGCCGCCGGCCGTCGCCGACCGGCCCGGGGCCGTGCGCCTGCCCGCACCCCGCCCCGGCCAGCCGTGGGGCGCCCGGATCGGCTTCGAGGGCGTCCGCCTCGACTACGGCGCGGCGGCGGGCGACGGGGCGGAGCCACCGCGGCCGCCGGCACTCGACGGCGTCGACCTGACCATCGAGCCCGGCTCGCGGGTGGCGTTCGCCGGCGGCACCGGCTCCGGCAAGTCGACCCTCACCGCGCTGGTGCCGCGGCTCTACGAGGCGACCGCCGGGCGCGTCCTGCTCGACGGCCACGACGTCCGCGACCTCACCCTCGAGTCCCTGCGTGGCGCGGTCGCGGTGGTGGCGCAGGAGCCGGTGCTGCTCTCGGCCACCCTGCGCGAGAACGTCGCCTTCGGCCGGCCCGAGGCCGACGACCGCGAGGTGCTCGACGCGCTGGCCGCTGCCGCCGCCCTCGACGTCGTCGAGGCCCTGCCCGACGGGCTCGGCACGGTCGTCGGCGAGCAGGGCTGGACCCTCTCGGGCGGCCAGCGCCAGCGGGTCGCCCTCGCCCGCGCCCTGCTCGCCCGGCCGCGGGTGCTGGTCCTCGACGACGCGCTCAGCTCGGTCGACATGGCCACCGAGGCACGCATCCTCGCCGGCCTGGACGACGCCATCGGCGACGCCACCGTGCTGCTGGTCGCCCACCGGCAGGCCACCCTGCGCCTGGCCGACCGGGTCGTGCTCCTGGACCACGGCCGGGCGGTGGCCACCGGCAGCCACGCCGAGCTGGCCGCCCGCGAGCCGCGCTACCGCGCCCTGCTCGCCGGCGCGGCCGCGGAGGTCGACCGCCTGGTCGGCGGGGAACGGACCGCCGGTGTCTAGGTGGAGCGTGCCCGCCGCCGACCGGCCGGTGGGCTCCGGCCGCAAGGCGCGGGCCTGGCTGTGGCCGCTGGTCCGCCCCCATCGCGGCCAGGTCGCCCTCGGCGCCATGGCCGTCCTCACCCAGAGCGGCATCGACCTGGCCCTCCCCTTCCTGGTCAAGCTCGCGATCGACGACGGCGTGGTGCCGCACCGGCCCGCGGTGATCACCCGGGTGGTGCTCGCCTACCTCGTCCTGGCCGGGATCCAGCTGGTCGCCGGCCGCATCGAGGAGCTGGCGGTCGCCAACGCCGGCCAGCGGGTGCTGTTCGCCGTCCGCCGCCGCCTCTTCGGCCACCTGCAGGCCCTCTCGCTCGACTTCTACGAGCGCGAGCGCACCGGCGGCCTGGTGAACCGCATGACCAGCGACGTCGAGGCGATGAGCAACCTGCTCTCCAGCGGCCTGGTCAACCTGGTCTCCAGCCTCTTCAGCCTGGTCGGGATCGTGGTCGTGCTGGTGCTGCTCGACTGGCGCCTGGCGCTGGCCACCCTCACGGTGACGCCGCTCGCCTGGGCGGCGTCGACCTGGTTCCGGCGCCGCTCCGCCGTCGCCTGGCGGCAGGTGCGCGAGACCGCCGCGGTGGTCACCATCCGGCTGCAGGAGGCGCTCACCGCCATCCGCGCGATCCAGAGCTTCCGCCGCGAGCCGACGACCGAGCGCTCACTGGCCGACGCGAACCTCGCCGAGCGCGCCGCCCACCGCCGCACGATCGCGCTCACCTCGATCTTCTTCCCGGGCATGGAGTTCCTCGGGGTGGTCGGCACCGCGGTCGTGCTCGGCTTCGGCGGGCGCCGCGTGCTCGCCGGAGACCTCGCCCTCGGCACCCTCGCCGCCTTCCTGCTCTACCTGCGCAACCTGTTCGAGCCCGTGCAGCAGCTCTCCGAGCTGTACGACACGGTCCAGGCCGCCACCGCCGGTGCCGAGCGCATCGGCGCCGTGCTGGCCGAGCGGCCCACCGTGGCCGAGCACCCCGACGCCGTCCCCCTCCCGGCCGCGCGCGGCGAGCTCCGCCTGGACGCGGTCCGCTTCGCCTACCCAGGCACGGGCGACGGCGGCCCCGAGGTGCTGCACGGCGTCGACCTCCACGTCCCGGCCGGCTCCACGCTGGGCCTGGTGGGACCGACCGGGGCGGGCAAGTCCACCATCGCCAAGCTGGTCGCCCGCTTCTACGACCCCAGCGGCGGCCGGGTCCTGCTCGACGGCATCCCCCTCGACCGCGTGCGCCTCGCCGACCTGCGCGCCTGCCTCGGCTACGTGCCGCAGGAGGGCTTCCTGTTCAGCGGTTCGATCGCCGACAACATCCGCTTCGGCCGGCCGGGCGCGACCCGCACCGAGGTCGAGGCGGCCGCCCGCGCCGTCGGTGCCGACCAGGTGGTCGAGCGCCTGCCGGGTGGCTACGACGCCGAGGTCGGCGAGCGCGGCGTGCGCCTGGCCGCGGGCGAGCGGCAGCTGGTCGCGTTCGCCCGCGCCTGGCTGGCCGACCCGGTCCTGCTGCTGCTGGACGAGGCCACCAGCCAGCTCGACGCCGCCAGCGAGGCGCACGTCCGCGAGGCGCTGCGGACCCTGCGGCGGGGCCGCACCACGATCCTGATCGCCCACCGGCTCACCAGCGTGCTGGACGCCGACCAGGTGGCGGTCGTCGAGGACGGCCACCTGGTCGAGCACGGCCCGCCCGGGGAACTGCACGCCGCGGGCGGCCGCTTCGCCGAGCTGTACCAGCGCTGGGCGGCCGGGGCGGCCTGAGCGGCCGGCCCCGGGCGGCTCAGCAGGCCCAGGCGAGGGCGACCTGGTCGGCCCCGGCGGGCTGACGCTCGATGCAGGGCCTCGTCCAGCGCGGCTTCACAACCGCTGAGCAGCGCCGATGAGCGCGCGAAGAGGGTGCGGACAGCGAGGACGACCATGCTGCGCCCATGGCCTCGTCCACTCCAGTCCCGCCGCCCGAGCCGATCGGTGACGTGGTGATCACGCCGCGGCCGTTGTCGGACCTCCGCAACATGTTCCTGCTCGACGACCACGACCTTCTCGCCGGCCCGATCCTGGACTGCCCCGGCGGCGCCTCGCCGACCACCGTTCCGGGAGCGTTACGAGCGGCTACCCTGCTCCCTGCTTCGAGGCCCCCGCGAGCTGGTAGCGGTGGTAGCCGCGATGCTGTCCTGCCCCGCGACCGAAGTAGTGCCAGTCGGGGAAGTTGAAGTCCGCCGTCACCGACCGTGGCAGCAGCAGCGAAGCCTCCAGGAACGCCTGCAGGTCGGGGACGCCGTAGACGTTGACCTCCCAGCCCCGTTCCTCGAGGTGGTCGATCAGCTTCCTGATCGCCGGCGTCCGCCAGTCCAGCGACAGGCGGTTCACCCCCCATGACCGCAGCGTGTCCAGGACCTCGCCGGCCAGGACCGGGGCGGCGAGCAGCAACGGACCGAGGAAGTCGACGGGGACGGAGATGGTCGCCTTCGGGTGGGCCTCGGCCAGGCAGCGGACCCCGGCCTCGCCCAGGTCCTCGATGCGGCCGTTGAACAGCAGGAAGGCGTCGTCGAACCCGATGGCGGCGACGATGCCGAGCACCCGGTCGACGACCTCGCCGCCTTCCTTCAGGTCGAGGGCGACCGCGCGGTCCTGCTCACGGAGCGCCCGCAGGCAGGCTTGCAGCAGGAACGGGTGCTCGGCGCGGTGCCACGACGTCTCGGTGAACGAGTCGTGCCGCAGCACCAGCCGGTCCAGGGGGTCCCGCCGGATGTCGCACTCCGCCCAGTCGACTCCGGAGGCCAGGAACTGCCGCAGGTTGGCCTCGTCGTTGACGCCGTGCCAGATGAACTGGACCCGCCGGCGCAGCTCCTCCTCGGAGACCAGCTCGGCGAGGTCGTAGGTGGTGCCACGCACGGTGCGCGGCGTCACCACCCGCTGGGATTCGAAGATGGTGTCGGCATGCAGGAACAGGATCTCGTGGGTCTGGTCGGCCGCGGCCATCGCCTGGATCATGGCCGGCTCGTTGTCCACCACCGCCACCACCCGCAGCCCTTGCTGCTGCAGCCAGCGGATGCAGGCCACCTTGGAGTCGGCGACCCGCCGTCCCCACCCGTTCGGGTTCATCCGCAGCAGGTCCGAACGGAACGCCACCCGGGAGGCCTTCCCCAGGGCGTTCAGGGACTGCAGCGTCAGGTCCCGGATCTCCTCGGGCCGGCCGGTGTTGAGCGCCGTGCAGGTCGCCGGCTGCAGCTGGAACCAGCGGATCACGCCCATGACTCCCTGGTAGGGCTGGTTCGCGGCGAGGACCGCCTCGGGGCTCCAGAGGTGCTTGGCGTACCAGTCCACGACGTCGGCGCGGACGGGTGCGGGGAGGGCCATGCCCTCCAGGAACCGGTCGATGCGGTTCTCGTGGACGGTGACGTCCTCGAAGTGCAGCCCGTGGAAGTACTCCGTGGCGTGCTCCCGGTCGTAGGCCAGCAGGGCGTGGGCCACCAGGTAGCGGGCGTCCAGGATGGTCCCGTCGATGTCGAACACGACGCAGAGCTCGTGGTCGGGATAGGCCCGGCGCATGCGCTCGTAGTGCACCGCCAGCTCCCACATCCAGCCGGTGGCCGGTCGCTCCCCTGGACCTGCGGCCGCTTCTGTCGTCATGCCCCCCACCCTGCGGATCGAGCCTGGCACGATGCTAGTGGACCGTGGGGTCCTCGGCTGCGATCACGCCTACATATTTGCCCTGGTGGGAGCAGGTGTCAGGGAGGATCCTCGCACTGTTCTCCTGGATGTCATCTCCACGCCGCAGGGCCGGATCGGCACGCCCTGACCCGTCAGCCTTCGCGCCTCGCACGGCCGCGGCGGCGGGCAACCACCATGAGGTGCTCGTCGACCCACGACACCTCGGGGCCGGGCAGGTTGGCGACGAACCGGTCGGTCGCGGCGGCCAGCTCCTCCGGCGCGTAGAGGGAGAACGTCGAGTAGTGACGCCCCTCGGCCTGGGCCCGGAGCCGCTCTCGGGTGCTCGAGCGCTGGTAGCTGAACGTCCGCGTGCCCGCGAGCACCAGGTCTCCTACCTGCCGGACGGCGTCGCGGAGCGCTCGCTTGCTGTGCAGGCGCTGCTCGCGCTCGAGGAAGCCGGGGAAGTAGCGGCCCCAGACCGTCCGCGCGTTCTGCTCCGGGGTGCGGGTGTAGACGAACAGCCGGCCGCCCGGCCGCAGCACCCGGGCGACGTCGGCCAGGAACCGGCCCAGGTCGAAGTGGTGCACCGAGTTGAACGAGGTGACCAGGTCCAGGCTGCCGGTCCTGATCGGCAGCGACTCGGCGGTCGACCGCAACGGCGCCAGTTCGAGGCGCCCCCGGTCGTTGGCCCGCAGCTCGGTCAGCATGGCCACCGAGACGTCGCTCGCGACCAGCAGCGAGCCCGCCGGCAGCAGGGCGCGCAGCAGCCGCGAGTACCGTCCGGTCCCACAACCCACGTCGATGCCGGTGACCGGGCGGTCGGGCAGCAGCTGCCGGATCCTCAGCACCGGCTCCTCATCGGTCGTGCGCAACGACTCGTACGCAGCGGCGACTTGCGCGAAGTGATCGCTCAGGGTCACGCGGCACCCCCAACCTGGTCCAGCAGCCTCGGGGTCAGCTACCACCATCATGCGCTCGCCTTGGTGCGTTCACACGTCGTTCACCCCAAGAGGCGTGAGGGAGCCTGGTCCCGAGCCGGACCGGGATCCGGCCGGCGACGGCGAACGCGTTCCGCGCGATCGGTGAAGGAGGGGTGACCATAGACTCCATCCTCGACGCGCGGAAGGCACGACATGGTGCGACGGAGCCAGGCATGGCCGCCGTGATGCGCGCGGTGACCCAGACCGATGCCGCGATCATCGAGCGGTCCTGGCATGAGCCCGAGCGGTTCGCCGCGGTCTTCGACCGCTACTACCCCGAGATCCACGGATTCGCGTCGCGCCGGCTGGGCGGGAGCCTGGCCGACGACGTGGCCGCGGAGACGTTCCTGATCGCCTTCGACCGGCGGCGGCGCTACGACCTTGCGCGCCCCGACGCGCGGCCATGGCTGTACGGGATCGCCTCCAACCTCATCTCCCGCCACCGGCGGGCGGAGGTACGGCAGTACCGGGCGCTGGCCCGGGCCGGCCTCGCCCCGGTCGCCGACGGGCACGCCGAGCGGGTCGAGGGCCGCCTCGACGCCGAGGCGCTGCGCGGACGGCTGGCGGCGGCGCTCGCCGAGGTCGCCGACCGCGACCGGGACGTGCTGCTCCTGGTCGCGTGGGCGCAGCTCAGCTGCGACGAGGCGGCGCGGGCGCTGGGGATCCCGGCGGGGACGGCGCGCTCACGGCTGCACCGGGCTCGAAGGAAGACGCGGGCGGCGCTGGGTGGCCTCGACCCGAGGACCGAAGGAGAGGAAGCAGACCGATGAACGACCTCGAGACCCTGCACGACGCCTGGAGCCCGCCCGAGGCTCCGTCGCACGCCGCCTACGCCGAGGCGCGTGCGGCCCTGCTGGCGCGCGCCGCCGGCGACCCTGGGCGCGCGCCCGCGCGGCGGCTCCGGCTGCCCCGGATCGGCGTCAGGCGCGTGGCCGTCGGCGCGCTCGCCCTGGCGCTCGCGGCCGGCGTGACCGTCGTCGAGAACCTGGGCGGCACCGACCCGCACGGGCGGCCGAGGTCGATCGTGCCGGGCCTGTCCGGCACGCAGGTCGCCAACGCGGCCGAGGCGCTGGAGCGCGCGGCCGTCTTCGCGGAGACCAGGGCGGCGCTCACGCCGCGGCCGAACCAGTGGATCTTCACCAAGGAGCGGGTCAGCTTCTTGACGCCTGGTCCCAACAAGGGCCACGTCAACTACGGCTGGGGGCGGGTGGACGGCAAGGGGACCGCCTTCCTCGACGAGAACGGCAAGCTCCGCTTCCGGCCGGCGATCAAGCCGCCCACGGGCCGCCACGCGAGGAAGCTGCCGCCGGAGCCGTGGACCTACCCGGCGCTCACCAAGCTGCCCACCGACCCTCACGCCCTGCTGCGCTGGGTGCGCAAGTCCAGCGGCGGCTCCGACTGGGCGGCTGAGGCCTTCGACCAGTTCACCGCGATCCTGCGGCGCGGCGGCCTGGTGCCACCGAAGCTGGAGGCGGCGGTCTTCCGTGCGATGGCGCGGCTCCCCGGAGTGAGGCTCAGCCAGGGCCCCGCCGTCGAGGGCCACGCGACGCTGGCCGTCGGCCGAACGAACGGCTCCCTGTACGAGGGGGTGCTGCTGGACCGCAAGACGTTCGCCTACCGGGGTGAGCGGACCAAGCTCGTCAAGGAGGACGTGGGCTTCGAGCGGGCCAAGGGCATCGGGCCGGTCGGCCACGCGAAGGGCACCGTCTGGCTCTTCGAGCGCCTCGTCACCGCGGTCGTCGACCGGCCGGGCCAGCTTCCCTGAGCCCGGCCGGCGGGCCGGCCCGGGCGCCGGAGCGGGGGGTCGGCGCCCAGGCCGGCCGGGGGGCGGGAAGGTCGAGCGGCCCGGCCGCGGTGGCGGCCGGGCCGGTGGCTATCGCAGGCTCCGGCGCCGCCGTGCCGCCAGGCCGATCAGCACCAGGACCGTGGCCGGCATCGCCGCGGCCAGCGGCAGGATGCCGCCAGCGTTGAGGGTTCGCTGCTGGGCGACGCCGAGCCGGAGGGTGTTGCTGGCGGCGACGCTGGCGGCTCCCTGCTCGGCGGTGACGGCCACGTACAGCACGAAGCGTCCGGTGTTGACGGCCTGCACGTTCCAGGTGAGCCGGGTGGTGGCGTGGGCGGCGAGGGTGCCCGCGTAGGCGGTGCGGCTGGTGGACCAGTCCTCCGGGTCGACGTAGACGTCAGGGTCGAGGCTGAGCACGTTGAGGTGGGCGACCACCGCGGGGACGGGCCGGTCGCCGTCGTTGCGGACGGTCGAGGTGAAGCTGAACCGCTGCCCGATGCTGGTGGCGATGGTGGTCTGGTCGAGCGCCACCGACAGCGCGGGCCGGTCCGGGCTCGACGCGGCGCCTGGCGCGGCCGCCGCCGCCCCGGGAGCCAGCACGGCGGCCAGCGCGAGCGCCGCCGCCAGGGCCCGCCTCACGACCGCCTCCCGGGGTGGAGGGTGAGGCTGCCGGCGGCGGCCAGTGCCGCGGCGACGGCGAGGGCGGCGGCCACCACCGGGCCGACCAGCCAGCCGGCGTCCTGGCCGGGGCTGTGCCCCTCGAGCACCAGCTTGCCGAGGTAGCGCAGGCCGGAGGTGAACGGGTCGGCGCGCAGCAGCAGCCCGCCGAGCCAGCCCTGCTGCACCGACGACGGCATCTGCGTCGGCGCGTACAGGGCCAGCAGCGCGAACAGGCTCACCGACAGGCTCAGCCGGTTGGACTGGGACAGCGTGCTGACCAGCAGGCCGTAGCCGGCCAGGAACAGGGCCAGGAGGCTGCCGACCACCAGGCCGCTTACCACCGCCACCCCGCCGACGCCGACCCCGTGGCCGAGGTACCAGACGTAGGGAATGGACAGCACCCAGGCGCCGAGCCACAGCGACAGCGTGGCGAGCGCCTTCCCGACGATCAGGGCGCGCCGTGGCGCCGGGCTCAGAAGCAGGCTCTCGAGCGTGCCGCGCTCGCGCTCGCCGCTGACGGCGTCGGCCGCGCCGAGCAGCACCAGCAACGCGCCCACGGCGACGGCGACCTGCAGCGTCAGGCTGACGGCCTCGCGCTGCTCCAGGAAGTTGAGCGCCTGGTTGGTGGCGACCAGGTAGGAGGTGACGCTGAGCAGCAGCGCGTAGACGAACATCAGCGGCAGCCCGCGCCCGGCGAGCCAGAGGTCGCGCAGCTCCCGCTCGCCGGTGACCAGCCACGCTCCCCTGCCGGCGGCGGCCGGCCGGCTGCCGGCCGTGGCGGCCATCAGGCACCCTCCGTGACCGCGAGGAAGGCGTCGCCGAGGCGGCCGCCCTCGAGCGAGAAGCCGAGCACGGGCACGCCGGCGTCGAGCAGGGTTCCCAGCGCCTTGGCCGCGGCGGCCTCGGGCTCCAGCTCGGCGGGCAGGCGCAGCTCCAGCTCGCCGGTGTGGTCGCCGTCGACGGCCGCCGCGTCCACGGCGGCGGCCGCGAGCACCTCGACGGCGCGGTCGCGCAGCTCGGGCGGGACCTTGACCAGGCCGCGGCGCGGCACCGCGGCGCTGCGCACCACCTCGGCGACGGTGCCGTGCGCCACCACCCGGCCGCGGTTGAGGATCAGCACCCGGTCGCAGGCCTGCTCCACCTCGGCGAGCAGGTGGGTGCTCAGCACCACGGTGACGCCGTGCTGGCGCACGATCCGCTCCATCACCTCGAGCATCTGCAGCTGGCCGATCGGGTCCAGGCCGAGCGTCGGCTCGTCGAGGAAGACGACCTGGGGGTCGTTCACCAGCGCCCGGGCGATCCCGAGGCGCTGCCGCATGCCGCGGCTGTAGCCGGAGACGAGCGAGCCGCCGCGCTCGGCGAGGCCGACCTCGGCCAGCAGCCTGCGCGCGGTGGCGTGGGCGTCCCCGCGCGAGCTGCCGAACAGCATCGCGTGGAAGGTGAGCCACTCCTCCCCCGTCTGCCCCTGCGGGTAGCCGGCGCTCTCGGGGAGCACGCCGAGGCGGCGGCGGATCTCCGCCGGTCGGCCCTGCGGCACGCCCGCCACCGTGAACCAGCCGGCGTCCGGCCGGATGATGGTCGACAGCATCCGGATCGCGGTGGTCTTCCCGGCGCCGTTCGGGCCGAGCAGGCCCAGGACGGTGCCCGCCTCCACCTCCAGGTCGAGCGACTCGACGGCCGGCACGTCGCCGTACGACTTGCGCAGCCCGCGCGCCTCGAGCGCCAGTGGCCTCGACACCGTCAGCCGCTCCACCGGCCAGGACGATCCCGACGTGACCGCATCCGCTTCCCCCCGTCGCCGCGACTGAACCGCGCCCTCCATGCGGTTATCGGCAGCGCAAGTGTGCCGCCGAATCCTGAACGCTGGCTGAACTGCCACATCCTGGGCGCGTCAGCGGAAGACCCCGGTGTGGCCGAGGGAGTAGCGGCCCGGCTGCGGGTAGACCGCCAGGCCGTGCGGCGCGGGGCCGACCGGGATGCGGGCGAGCAGGTGCCCGTTGCGGGTGTCGATGGCGTACACCTCCGCCGCGTGGCGTCCCGACAGCCACAGCACCCGGCCGTCGGCCGAGACGCCGCCCATGTCGGGGCTGCCACCGCCGGGCAGGCGCCAGGTGTGGACCACCTTGCGGGTGGCGAACGAGATCAGCGAGACCGAGCCGGCGCCGCGGTTGGACACGTACAGCACGCGCGAGTCCCGGCTGGCGTAGAGCCCGTGGGCGCCCTTGCCGGTCGGCACGAACCCGAGCACCCGCAGCCGCGCGGCGTCGAGCACCCAGACGCCGCCCTTGGCCAGGTCGGCGACGTAGAAGACGCTGCCGTCGGGGGCGAGCTTGACGTCCTGGGGCATCGCGCCGGCGTCGAGCCGCACCACGCCGGTCACCTCCTCCCGCGCCACGTCGACCTGGACCAGCTCGGCGCTGAACTCGCAGCTCGCCAGCAGGAAGCGGCCGTCGGCGCTGAAGTCCATGTGGTCGACGCCCTCGCACGGCACCGGCAGGGCGTGCCGCAGCCGCATGCTGTGCGGGTCGCGGAAGTCGAGGCGGCGCAGGGCTTCGGCCACCACGATCGCGCGGCGGCCGTCGGGGGTGAAGTACAGGTTGTAGGGGTCGTCCACGTGGACGGTGCGGACCGGGCGGCCCTTGGCCGGGTCGACCGCGGTGAGGGTGTCGCCCTGGTTGTTGCCGACCCACAGGGTGCGCAGGTCCCACGAGGGGGTGACGTGCTGGGGCTGCCGCCCGACGGTGAAGCGCCCGACGCGGCGGAAGCTGCGCGCGTCGATCACCTCGACGGTGTTGCCGCCGCTGTCGGGCACGTAGACGCGGGCGGGGAAGCGGCGCACGACCCGGCTGAGCTGCCCGGGGCGGTCGGCGGCGTAGACGTCGCCGGGATCGAGCGGCGGCGGCATCCCCGGCAGCAGGCCCGACTCGGTCGGCGGCGCCTGGCGGACGCCCGCGGCGTCCGCGACCACGCCCTTGCCGGCCGCCGGCCGACCGGCCGCGGGCCGGCCGGGCTCCTGGCCCGGCAGCGGCAGGTAGGCTGCGGCGACGGACGCCAGCGCCAGGGCGGCGACGGCGAGCACTCTGGTGCGACGGACACGGGTCGGCACGGGGCGGCCCGTGGCGGGGCGGCTCAGCATCGGGACCTCCTGCAACGACCGGGTCTCCCGGCCGGTCGCGGCCAAACCGGGGGGGCACGGCGACGGCGGCCACGGCGGCGGGTGCTGCGCAACCACGCGATCCTGGACGTCGAAGCTGAACCTCACCTGACGGCGGCGCTGCTGCCAGCCCGTTCAGCGCAGGTTCAGCAGCGGCGCGATACTGGAGCGTCCGGGGGGATGGCCGTGAAACTGCTGCTGGTCGAGGACGACAAGAAGATCGCCACCGCGGTCAAGCGGGGCCTCGAGGCCGAGGGCTTCACCGTCGAGGTCGCCTTCGACGGCGACGACGGGCTGTGGCTGGCCAGCGAGGGCGCCTACGACCTGATCGTGCTCGACATCCTGCTCCCCCGCCGCAACGGCTACCGGATCTGCGCCGACCTGCGCGCGGCCGGCAACTGGACCCCGATCCTGATGCTCACCGCCAAGGACGGCGACCTGGACGAGGCCGAGGCGCTCGACACCGGCGCGGACGACTACCTCACCAAGCCGTTCTCGTTCCCGGTGCTGGTCGCGAGGGTCCGCGCCCTGGTGCGCCGCACCACCGGCCGCAACCCGGCACCGGTGGTGGTCGGCGACCTGCGCATCGACCCGGGCGAGCGGCGCGCCTGGCGTGGCGACGACGAGCTGACCCTCACCGCACGCGAGTTCGAGGTGCTCGAGTTCCTGCTGCGCCGCGCCGGCCAGGTGCTGTCCAAGGACGAGATCCTCGCCGGGGTGTGGCAGCAGGACTTCGACGGCGACCCCAACATCATCGAGGTCTACGTCCGCCGCCTGCGCCGCAAGATCGACGAGCCGTACGGCCGCCGCTCCATCACGACGGTCAGGGGTGCCGGCTACCGGCTCAGCGACGATGACGGCTGATCCCCGATCCCGGCTGCGGCGGGTCGCCGCCAGCGTGCAGTTCCGCGTCACCGCGATGGCCGTGCTCGCCGTGGCGGCGGTGCTGGTCGCGGCCGGCGTGGGCCTGGTGGTGGCGCAGCGGCGGCTGCTCACCGCGAACGTCGAGTACGCCATCGAGCTGGGCGCCGACGACCTCGCCGCGCGCGTCGCCGCCGGCCCGGTGAGCGGGACGCTCAGCGGGGTCGAGGGCAGCACCGCCCAGGTGGTGACGCTCGACGGCAAGGTGCTGGCCGCCACCGCCGACGTCGGCGGCCAGCCGCCCATCGGGCGGCCGCCGCCCGCCGGCCAGCGCGAGAGCCTGCGCAGCATCCCCAGCCTGCCGGGCACCAACGACCCGTACCGGGTGCTGAGCCGGCGGGTCGACGGCCGCGACGGGCCCGTCCTCCTGCTCGTCGCCGGCGCCCTCGACGACGTCGAGGAGAGCGGCCGCGTGCTGACCGCCAGCCTGAGCGTGGCCGCCCCGGCGCTGGTCGCCGTGCTGGCCGCGCTCATCTGGACCCTGGTCGGCCGCACCCTGCGGCCGGTCGAGGCGATCCGCGCCGAGGTCGCCGGCATCGGCGGCACCGACCTGCACCGCCGCGTCCCGCAGCCGGGCGGCGGCGACGAGATCGCCCGCCTGGCCCGCACCATGAACGCCATGCTCGACCGGCTCGAGGACGCCACCGGGCGGCAGCAGCGCTTCGTCGCCGACGCCTCCCACGAGCTGCGCAGCCCGCTGACCAGGATCCGCTCCGAGCTGGAGGTCGACCTCGCCCACCCGGACACCGCCGCGCTCGCCGCCACCCACCGCAGCGTGCTCGAGGAGACCGTCGCGCTGCAGCGCCTGGTCGAGGACCTGCTCCACCTCGCCCGCAGCGACGCCGGCGCCGTCACCACCCGCCACGAGCCGGTCGACCTCGACGACATCGTGCTGCGCGCGGCCGCCCGCCTGCGCGCGGACGGGCGCGTCAAGGTGGACATCAGCGGCGTCTCGGCCGCGCAGGTCCACGGCGACCCCGACCAGCTCGCCCGCACCGTGCGCAACCTCACCGACAACGCCGCCCGCCACGCCGACAGCACCGTCACGCTCGCCCTCACCGAGCAGGACCACGCCGCCGTCCTCAGCGTCGCCGACGACGGCCCCGGCATCCCCGCCGACCAGCGCGACCGCGTCTTCGAGCGCTTCACCCGCCTGGACGAGGCCCGCACCGCCGGCGGCACCGGCCTGGGCCTGGCGATCACCCGCGAGATCATCGAGCGCCACCACGGCAGCATCACGATCGACGCGAGCCACCACCCCGGCACCAGGTTCGTGGTGACCCTTCCCACGGATGCCCAGCAGTCAGGTTGAGGCTGCGGACCACCCGTCACCCGGAGGGGGCCCCGCCCCTGGCGGCCAGGCGGGCGCGCTGCGGACCGACCACGTAGGCCGGGTCGGCGGCGGAGGCGATGCCCGCCTTGTGGACCGCCAGCCGCTGGCAGGCGGCGCCGGCCAGCAGCATCGCCGCGCCGGCGACCGCGCCGGCGCGGCGGCGGCCGGCGAGGCCGACCGCCAGCGCCCCGGCGGCCGTGCAGGCCCTGGCCAGGTTGGCGAGCCTGCGTACCGGCCCCGCCTCGTACGGCTCGCCGAGCTCGCCGAGGCGTCGCCGCATCAGCTCGACCGAGGCGAGGTCGGCCACGGCGCCGCCGACGGCGAGGCGCCGGGCCGGGCCGGCGTCGGCGGCTGGGGTCAGCAGCAGCGCCGCGGCGCCGGCGGAGGCGGCGGCCCCGCTCGCGAACACCAGCGGCAACTCGGCGCCTGCCTCGTGCCACACCGGGACGGCGGTGTCGGCCACCAGCACGCCGGTGTAGGTGGCCACGGCGGGGCCCAGGATGCCGGCGAGCACCTCGGCGGCGCGGCCGAGCCGTGGCAGCACGGCGAGCCGGTCGGCCAGGGCGGCGCCGACCGCCGCCGGCCCGGCGGCGGTCAGCAGCCAGCTCCCCACGTTCATCGGCGAGGTCGGCTTGAACACCCGCAGCATGTGGTGGAAGCGCGACGGCCGGCCGAGGTCGTCGACCAGCAGCGGGAAGCTGACCAGGAAACCGGCCGCCGAGGCGGTCAGCGCCCCGGAGGCGAGCCGCCGGTTGCCCGCCAGCCGCGCGCCGAGCGCGAGGCTGGCGGAGGCGCCGGCGAGGCCGCCGGCGAAGTAGTACAGCGGCACCTCGTCGGTCCAGACCGGCTGCTTGAGGATCGGCCGGCCGTAGTACGAGCGGAACTCGGCCGGCGGCACCATCGAGACCCCCGGCTTGGTCCCGTCCCTCCGGGCGCTCACCGGCGGCCTCCCGCGAACGCGGCGGCCAGGCCCGCCACCAGCGCCCCGGCGGCCAGCCCGGCTGCCCGCCACAGCTTGGGCAGGTCGCGGGTGGTGGACACCGGGTCGGGCGGCAGGCCGTACGCCTCCGGCTCGTCGAGCAGGAGGAAGAACGCGCCCGCGCCGCCGATCCCGTCGGCCTCGTCGCGGAGGTACAGGCGGGCCTCGGCGACGCCGCGGTCGTGCAGGGCGGCGAGCCGCCGGTCGGCCTTGGCCCGGAGCTCGTCGAGCTCGCCGAACTGGATGGAGTCGGTCGGGCAGGCGCGGGCGCAGGCCGGCTCCATGCCGTCGCTGAGCCGGTCGTAGCAGAGCGTGCACTTGAACACGCGGCCGTCGTCCTCGCGCCGGTCGATCACCCCGAACGGGCAGGCCGGCACGCAGTAGCCGCAGCCGTTGCAGACGTCGGCCTGGACCACCACGGTGCCGAACTCGGTGCGGAACAGCGCCCCCGTCGGGCAGACCTCGAGGCACGCGGCCGAGCTGCAGTGCTTGCACACGTCCGAGCTCATCAGCCAGCGCATCCCGTCGGCGGCCTGCGGCGCCTCCAGCCCGGCCGCCTCGGCCGCGGCGGCCGCCATGTCGGGGCCTGGCTGCAGCGCGTCAGCCCCCGGGCCGGCCGGTGTGGCGCCGGGCACCTCCTGCTCGACGAAGGCGACGTGGCGCCAGGTGTCGGCGCCCAGCGCCATGGTGTTGTCGTAGGAGTTGCCGGTGAACTCCAGCGGCCCGGACTCCGGCACCAGGTTCCATTCCTTGCAGGCGACCTCGCAGGCCTTGCAGCCGATGCAGACCGAGGTGTCGGTGAAGAAGCCGACCCGCGGCCGCGCCGCCGCGTCGTAGCCGCCGCCGAAGGTGGCGACCGGTGCCGCGCTCATGCCGGTCCCCCGCCCTGCTCGCCCGCCCGCCTGCGGTAGCGCTTCACCATCTCGGTCAGCGCCGGACCGCGCGGCCGGCGGCCGGGCCGGATGTCGCACGAGGTCACCTTGCTCTCCTGGATGTGGACGTTGGTGTCGAGCACGATGCCGAACAGGTCGTTGGCCACGTCGCCCTTGACCAGGCCATGGTGGCCCCAGTGCCAGGGGATGCCGACCTGGTGGACGACGGTGCCGTCGGCCGACAGCGCCTTGATCCGCGCGGTGACCAGCACCCTGGCCTCGATGGCCGCGCGCGCGGTGACGATCGTGGCCCAGCCGCCGTGCTCCAGCCCGCGCTCCGCGGCCAGCTCCGGGCCCACCTCGCAGAACAGCTCGGGCTGCAGCTCGGCCAGGTAGGGCAGGCCGCGGCTCATGGCGCCGGTGGTGTGGTGATCGGTGAGCCGGTAGGTGGTGAGCACGTACGGGTAGGCGTCGGCACCCGGTCGGCCGTGGGACGGGTTGTAGCGGTTGCCCGGCCGGTCGTACACCTGGCGGGTGGGGCTGGCCTGCTGGCGGTAGAGCGGGTTGGGCAGTGGCGACTCGTGCGGCTCGTAGTGGGTCGGCAGCGGCCCGTCCGCCAGCCCGCTCGGCACGTACAGCCAGCCGAGCCCGTCGGCCTGCATGACGAACGGGCTGGTGCCGCTCAGCGCCTCCTCCGCCTCGGCGCCGTCGGGTGGCTCGTAGTCGGGCCGCGTCGTCGCCACGAAGTCGGGGTTGTCGTGGCCGGTCCACTTGCCCGCCTGCTCGTCCCACCAGACGTAGCGCTTGCGCTCCGACCAGGGCTTCCCGTCGGGGTCGGCGCTCGCCCGGTTGTAGAGGATGCGCCGGTTGTAGGGCCACGACCAGGCCCACTCCGGCGCCACCCAGGACTGCTCCCAGTGGGGCTTGCGGCGCGCCGCCTGGTTGGTCTCCTCGGCGTAGCAGCCCGAGTAGATCCAGCAGCCGCAGGCGGTGGAGCCGTCCTCCTTCAGGTCGAGGTAGCCGCTGACCGCCTTGCCGTCGGGGCCGACGCCGTTGACCTCGCGCAGCACCGCCTCGGCGCTCGGCTCCTCGATCTCCCCCTCGGTCGGGTAGTCCCACGTCAGGTCGAGGACGGGCCGGTCCTTCGGGTCGCTCGAGCCGGCCAGCTTCCGCCGGATGATGCGCCCGAGGTGGTAGTAGAACCACAGCTCGGAACGGCAGTCCCCGGGCGGCTCGACCGCCTTGTGGTGCCACTGCAGCAGCCGCTGGGTGTTGGTGAACGAGCCGTCCTTCTCCACGTGGGAGGCGGCCGGCAGCAGGAACACCTCGGTGCGGATGCGCTCGGTGGCCAGCTCCCCGGTCTCGATCTCGGGCGCGTCGTACCAGAACGAGGCCGACTCGATCTCGGTCATGTCCCGCACCACCAGCCAGTCGAGGTTGGCCATGGCCTTGCGGTGCAGCGAGCCGTTGACCGAGCCGACGGCGGGGTTCTGGCCGGGCAGGAAGAAGCCCTTGACGCTGCCGTCGAGCATGCCGAGCACGGTCGGGAAGATGGAGTGGTCGCCGGTGAGGCGCGGCAGGTAGTCGAAGCAGAAGTCGTTGTCCGCCGTGGCCGCATCACCCCACCAGGCCTTCAGCAGGCTGATCAGGTAGCGGTCGACGTGGCCCCAGAAGCCGGCGGGGAGCTTCGCCTCCTCCAGGTAGGTGGCGAGGCTGTCGTGCGACGCCTTGGGCATCGGCAGGTAGCCGGGCAGCAGGTTGTAGAGGGTGGGGACGTCGGTCGAGCCCTGGATGGTGGCGTGCCCGCGAAGGGCCATGATGCCGCCGCCGGGCCGGCCGATGTTGCCGAGCAGCAGCTGGATGATCGAGGCGGTGCGGATGTACTGCACGCCGACGGTGTGCTGGGTCCAGCCGACCGAGTAGACGAAGGCGCTGGTCCGCTCGCGGCCTGAGTTCTCCACCAGCGCCCGGGCGACCTGCACGACCCGCTCGGGTGGCACGCCGCAGACCCGGCTGACCATCTCCGGGGTGTAGCGGCTGAAGTGGCGCTTGAGGACCTGGAAGACGCAGCGCGGGTGCTCGAGGGTGGGGTCGGCGTGCGGCGGGCTGCCGTGCTCCAGGCGGCCGCCGACGGCGCCGTGGTGCTCGGCCACGCCCATCTTGCCCTCGCGGGTCCCGGCGCCGGAGGCGACCTCCATGTCCTTGTAGGTCCAGGTGGCCGGGTCGTACTCGTGCCCCTCCGGGTCGTAGCCACTGAACAGGCCGTCGAGGTCCTCGGTGTCGGCGAAGCCGTCGTCGAGGATCACCGGCGCGTTGGTGTAGTTGACGACGTAGTCGCGGAACTCGTGGCCGCCCGAGAGGATGTGGTTGACGATCCCGCCGAGGAAGGCGATGTCGCTACCGGCCCGCAGCGGCACGTGCACGTCGGCGAGCGCGCTGGTGCGGGTGAACCTTGGGTCGACGTGGATCACCTGAGCTCCGCGAGCCTTTGCTTCCATCACCCATTGGAAGCCGACCGGATGGGCCTCGGCCATGTTCGAGCCCTGGATCACGATGCAGTCGGCGTTCTGGAGGTCCTGCTGGAAGGTGGTGGCCCCTCCACGGCCGAACGAGGTCCCCAGACCGGGGACCGTGGAGGAGTGTCATATGCGGGCCTGGTTCTCGATCTGGATCGCCCCGAGCGCGGTGAACAGCTTCTTGATGAGGTAGTTCTCCTCGTTGTCGATGGTCGCGCCGCCGAGGCTGGCGATGCCCATGGTCCGCTTGGTGACCTTGCCGGCCTGCTGCTCCTGCCAGGTCTGCTCGCGGGTGGCGATGACGCGGTCGGCGATCATCTCCATCGCCTGTTCCAGCGGGAGGTCCTCCCACTCGGTGCCGTAGGGCCGCCGGTAGCGCACCTTGGTGATGCGCGACGGCGAGGTGACCAGCTGCTTGGTGGCCGAGCCCTTGGGGCACAGGCGCCCGCGGGAGATGGGGCTGGCCTCGTCCCCTTCGATCTGGGTGACCTGCCCGCCGGTGACGTAGACCTTCTGGCCGCAGCCGACCGCGCAGTAGGGGCAGACCGAGGCGACCACCCGGTCGGCGCGGCGGGTGCGCGGCTCGATCGCCGCCGAGCGCGGCGACTGCGCCGCGCGGCCGAGGCCGAGCCGGTCGCCGCCGCGGAGCTGCCGCGCCAGCGGCCAGCGGTCGAGCAGGCCGCGCAGGTCCATGGCCGCCTCCCGATGGCTCGCAGGGCTCACCGAACTGAAGGGCAAGGCCGAGGATGACCCCGCCCGCATGCGTCCAAACGTCCCGAGCGGGGTGCGACCGGCCCCTCCCCCGCCGTCACCAGTGGCCCCGGTGCACCACCTCGTCGAGGCCGCGGCGCCGGCGGCGGGTGGCCGAGCCGACCGGGCGTTCGCCGGCCGCCGGGTAGCCGAGCGCGACGGCGCCGACCAGCCGGTGCCCCACTGGCACGCCGAGCTCGCGCAGCAGCCGCTGCTCGCCGTGGAAGACGCCGAAGAACCAGGCGCCGAGGCCGGCGTCGACGGCGGCGAGCAGCAGCAGCATCGCCGCCATGGCCGCGTCGAGGTCCCAGTACGGCAGCGGCCAGCCCTCCTCGGCGTCGAGGCCGAGCCCGGCCTTGTCCGGCTCGGCGTAGCGGTCGAGGTACGCCTGCCGGCTCGAGAGGACCAGGACGACCAGGGGCGCGCCGGAGCGGGCGCCGAGCGGCCGGCGCCACCTCGCCGGGTCGGTGGTGACCCGCCAGAACCGGTCCAGCTGCTCGGCGTCGTCGAGCACGACCAGGTCGACGCCCTGGGCGAAGCCGGCGGACGGCGCCCGCATGGCGTGGGCGAGCACGCCGTCGAGCACCTCCCGCGGCGGTTGCCGGCCGTCGAAGCGGCGCACCATCCGCCGCCGCCGCACCACCTCACCGAACTCCATCCGGCGTCCTCCTCCCGTCACCCGTGACGCCCGATGGTGACATCGACCACACTGGCAGGACGCCCGAGTCCCGCGGTGCGGCGGCGGGCGGGCGGAGGCTCGGCGATGCACGCCGGGTCACGGTGCGTCGGTGGGACGGTGGTAGGGATGCGGCGCAGGCAGTTCATCGCGGGGACCGGGCTGGTCGGGGCGGGCGCGGTCGCCGGGCTCGCCGGCTGCGAGCCGGCGCCGCGGGCGGCGAGGCGGGACCAGGAGACCCCCGCCACCGCACCGGCGCCGCGCCCGGGGGACTGGGCGGCCGCGCGCGCGCAGTTCGACCTCGACCCGACCCTGTCGCACTTCTCCGCCTTCGTGCTCGCGCCGCACCCGGCGCCGGTGCGCGACGCGATCGAGCGGCACCGGCGCGGCATGGACCGCGACGCCGTCGGCTACCTGCACGCCAACGAGGGCCGGCTGGAGGCCGAGGTGCGCAGCGCCGCCGCCGAGTACCTCGGCGCCGCCCGGGACGAGCTGGCGCTCACCGACAGCACCACCATGGGCCTCGGCCTGCTGTACGGCGGCATCCGGCTGCGCCCGGACCAGGAGGTCGTGACCACCGAGCACGACTTCTACGCCACCCACGAGGCGC
Organism: Actinomycetes bacterium; assembly: GCA_036377075.1. Classification (GTDB taxonomy): domain Bacteria; phylum Actinomycetota; class CALGFH01; order CALGFH01; family CALGFH01; genus DASUZB01. The sequence continues at coordinate 57,299 of DASUZB010000105.1, forward strand.
TGCGCCTGCGCGCCGAGCGGACCGGGGCGGCGGTGCGCCGGGTCGCCCTGTACGAGGAGGCCGCCTCGGTCACCGCCGCGGAGGTCCTCGGCTCGGTCCGCGCCGCGCTGCGCCCCAGGACGCGGGTGCTCGCGCTCACGTGGGTGCATTCGGGCACCGGGGTCGCCCTGCCGGTTCGGCGCATCGCCGGGGTGGTGGCGCGGGCCAACCGCCACCGCGACGAGGCCGACCGCGTGCTGCTGTGCGTCGACGGCGTCCACGGCGTGGGCGCGCTCGACGCCGGCGTCGGCGACCTCGGCTGCGACTTCCTCGTGTCCGGCTGCCACAAGTGGCTGTTCGGCCCGCGCGGCACCGGCTTCGTGTGGGGCAGGGGCGCGGCCTGGGAGCAGGTCACCGGGACCATCCCGAGCTTCGATGGCCGCTCCATCGGCGCCTGGATCGACGGCGCGACGCCGGAGACCCCGCCCGGGCCGGCGATGACCCCGGGCGGCTTCCACTCCTTCGAGCACCGCTGGGCGCTGGCCGAGGCGTTCCGCCTGCAGGCCACCCTCCAGCGCCGGCTGGTCGCCGGCCGCGTCCGCGAGCTGGCGCGCGGGCTCCGCCACGGCCTCGCCGCGATGCGCCACGTCCGGCTGGTCACTCCGGCCGCTGACGAGCTCTCGGCCGGCATCGTCTGCTTCGACGTCGACGGCCGGCGTCCGGGCAAGGTGGTCGAGCGCCTGCTGCAGCAGCGCGTCGCGGCCAGCGTGACGCCCTACGCCCAGGAGCACGTCCGCCTCGGCGCCAGCATCGTGACCGGCCCCGACGACGTCGAGCGGGCGCTCCGCGCCGTCCGCACGCTCGCCTGAGGCGGCATGGGCAGCGACGCGACCGCCGGCCGCGACGAGCTGTGGGCGCGGGCGGCCGCGAGGATCCTGGCGGCCCGTGGCTGGTCGCTGGCGCCGCTGGCACGGCTCGGGCGGCCGCGCGACGTGCGCCGAACCTGGCTGGCCGAGGGCGAGCCGGGGACGGTGGTGGTCAAGGCCGTCGCCAGCCGGTTCGCCAGCGAGCGGGCCGGGTGGGTGGGTGAGGCGCTGGCGCTGCTGCGGGCGCGGGGCTGCCCGGCGCCGGCGCTGCTGTGGCAGGGCCCGCTCGACGAGGACTGGTGGCTCTCGGTCCAGGAGCGCCGGCCCGGACGGCCGCTGCGCACCATGGACCCTGCCACGCTGGACCGGCTGCTCGCGCTCGTCGAGCTGCAGGCCGACCCCGCGCTCCCGCCGGGAGGATGGGACGTGTCCTGGTGGACGGGGGTGGTGCTGTTCGAGGGTTGGGAGCACTGGTGGGGCGAGACCCACGCGGTTGCGCCGGCGACCGCGGCACGGCTGCGGGAGTTCCTGGAGCCGGCCTGGGGCCACCGCCTCCCGACCGCCGACCTGGTGCACGGGGACCTCGGTCCCGCCAACGTGCTCGCCGACGGCGGCGTGATCTCGGGGGTGGTCGACTGGGACGACGTCGGCCTCGGCTCGCGCGCCACCGACCTGGCCGGCCTGCTGTTCGGCTGGCACCGGCTGCGGCTCGCGGGCGGCCCGGCGCTCGCGCCGGACGGCGGCGAGCGGCTGGTCCGGCGGATCGTCGCCGTCGCCGGCGAGGCGGGCCTGCGCTGCACCGTCGCCTACGGCGCGGTGGCGCGGCTCGGCCTGGCCGCCCAGCGCGGCGAGCGCGAAGACCTCGCGACCTGGCGCCAGGTCACCGACGCTATCCTCGCCAGCCTGTCCGGGGCCCTCTACGACAGGTAGCCGGGGTGGAGCAGGGCCAGCTCGTGCGGGTGGGCGGCGATCAGGCGCAGCTCGTCGTCGGTGAGGGGCCGGCCGCTGGCGGCGTTGCAGAGCTGGACCAGCTTGAAGGTGAGGTCGCGGTCCTCGGCGGGGACCTCGAGGCCGAGGGCGTCCATCACGTGCTGGAAGCCGGCGCGGCCGCCGTACTCGCCGGTGAGGACGACGCGGCCCTCGGTGGCCGCGTGGTCGTGCGGGAACGGGCCGAGGGTCTCGTCGTCGTACAGCTCGTAGTTGTGGCGGTCCTTGAGGGCGCCGTCGGCGTGGATGCCGGACTCGTGGGAGAAGGCGTTGCGGCCGACGCCTGGCTGGTTGACCGGGATCGGCTGGCCGAAGGCGTAGGCGGCCCAGAGGCCGAAGCGGCGTGCCCAGCTCAGGTCGATGGCGTCGCCGAGCGCGGCCCGCTCGCCCACGCCGAAGGCGTGCTGGAAGGCGAGGACGCAGCTCAGCAGGTCGGCGTTGCCGGCCCGCTCGCCGATGCCGTTGACGCAGGTGTTGACCCAGGCGTCCTGGCCGGCGTCGAGGTCGCCGAGGGCGCCGGACACCGAGTTGGCGACCGCCATGCCGAGGTCGTTGTGGCAGTGCGTCTCGATCGGCAGGCCCACGTCGGCGGCGAGGCGGGCGAAGCGGTCGCGGATGCGCGCCGGCGAGTCGCCACCGATGGTGTCGCAGTAGCGGATCCGGTCGGCGCCCGCCTCCTTGGCGGCGAGGGCGAACTCGGTGAGGTAGCCGTCGTCGGTGCGCGAGCCGTCCTCGGCGTTGACGCCGACGGTCTGCACCCCGGCCTGCTTGGCGGCCTGGGTCGCCTTGACCATCTCGTTGACCACCGCGGCGCGGTCCAGGCGGCCCTTGAACTTGTTGACGATCATCTGGTCCGAGGTGGAGATCGACAGGTTCATGTGCCGCAGGCCGAGCGGGGCCGCCTGCTCGACGTCGCCGGGCACGGCCCGGACCCAGCCGGACAGGCGCAGCTCGCCGAACGCGCCGGCCTCGGCGAGGGCGAGGTTGGCGCGCAGGTAGGGGACCTCGTGGAAGAGGGCGGGGAAGCCTGCCTCCGACTGCCGCACGCCCAGCTTGCCCAGGTACCAGTTGACCATCGTCTTGCCGAACTTGGAGAGGTTGACGCGGGCGGTCTGGACGCCGTCGCGGTTGGTCACGTCGAGCAGGTGGATGCGCGGCATGGGAAGCCTCCGGGTCACGGGGGACACGTCGCCACGTTGCCGAGGTGGCCTCGATATTGTCAATATTGATCTGTAATCAATGCGCGTGCGGGGGAGGCCTGGGCATGGCGGCACGGGCGCGGCAGCGGCTCAGCAGCGCGGAGGCGGCCAGGCGGCTGGGGGTCAAGCCGGCGACGCTGTACGCCTACGTCAGCCGCGGGCTGCTGCGCAGCGAGCGGGCACCGGGCGGGCGCGGCTCCACCTTCGACCCGGCCGAGGTGGAGCGGCTCACCCGCCGCAGCCGCCGGCGTGCCCTCACCGCCGGCCCCGAGCTGGTGATCGCCTCGGAGCTGACCAGCATCGACGGCGGCGTGCTGCGCTACCGCGGGCTGGACGCCACCGAGCTGGCGGGGCGCCACCGCTTCGAGCAGGTGGCCGAGCTGCTGTGGACCGGCCGTCTGGGCGAGGGCGGTCGGTGGCGTGCCGACCCCGCGGCGGTCGCGGTCGCGACCGTCTGCCAGGACGCCCTGCCCGCCGGCACCCTGCCGCTCGACCGGCTGCGGGTGGCGGCGGCGGCGCTCGCCGCCAGCGACGAGCTCCGCTTCGAGCTGCACCCGTCGGCCGTGGTCGCGACCGGCCGCGCGCTGATCGCCGGCCTGGTGGAGTCCCTGCCCGAGCTGGGCGCGGCGGCGGGCGGAGGCGGCCCTCTGTCCACCGGGGGGCTACCGCCTCGCTCCTCGAGCCCGCCGGACCCCCCGCCGCGCGGCGGGACGGTCGCGGCCAGGCTCTGGCCGCGGCTGTGCCCGTCGCGGCCGCGGCCGGGCATGGTCGAGGTGCTCGACGCGGCGCTGGTGCTCGCCGCCGACCACGAGCTGGCCGCGTCGGCGGTGGCGGCACGGGTGGCCGCCTCGGTCCAGGCCGACCCGTACGCGGTCGTCGGCGCCGGCCTCGGCGCCGTCAGCGGCGCCCTCCACGGCGGCGCCTCGCTGGCGGCGGAGACCCTGCTGGCCGAGATCGGCACGCCGGAGCGGGCCACGCGGGTGATCGGCGACCGGCTGCGCTGGGGCGAGCAGGTCCCCGGGCTCGGCCACTCCCTCTACCCGGACGGCGACCCGCGCGCCGCCTCCCTGCTCGACCGCCTCGGGCGGGAGGCAACAGGCAGCAGGCGCCTGGCGGTGGTCGAGGCGGTCGCCGACGCCGTGGAACGCCGCCGGCTGCCCGCGCCGAACGTGGACTTCGCGCTCGCCGCGCTCGCCTTCGTCGCGGGCATGACCAGGGGCGCCGCCGAGACCGTGTTCGCGGTCGCGCGCATCGCCGGCTGGCTGGCCCACGCCCTCGAGGAGTACGAGCGGCGCACGCCCCTCCGCCCGCGCGCGCTCTACACCGGGCCACCGGCCCGGTCGCTACCGGATTCCACTGATCCGCCGGGAAAAGCAGGGCAGGCACCAAAACCGTTGCGACTTCGTTAGGCGCGTCGCGGTCACCGCCCCCCTTCCCGATCATCTCGAAATTCCCGAGGTGCCTTACCGAATTACGCGCGCCACCAGGCCGTTCGTGAACAATTGCGTCCCGGCGTAATGATGGGAGATTTCGACCGTATTTTGTTCCAGGACCGCACCCAGGTGCATTAGCATCTGCCCCCTGTCCTGGCGCCGGAGGTGGGAGGCGTGGCGCCATCGCTTTTCGCCCGGAGGGATTGCATGGGACGAACATTCTGGCGGCGCCGCGGGGTGGCGCTCGTCTCGTTGCTGGCCGCGCTGGGGATGGTCCTGGCCGGCGCGCCGAGCTTCGCGGGACCAACACCCCAGGACCGGAAGGCTCCGGCCAGGCACGGCCTGCACGAGTTCGGGCAGGGCAACGTCGGCGCGAGCGAGGAACCCGGTGAGCGCGAGCCGGGCGAGGCCCAGGAGCTGATCGAGGCGCGCGACTGGTACTCGGCGCCGCGGCTGGCCCCCGGGACCGAGGTCCCGGCCGCCGCGGTCAGCGAGGCCGCCGCGGCGGCCTCGCGCCTGAGTACCGTCGGCGGGCACTGGTCCGAGGTCACCAACGTGCCCTACGACAGCGACGCGCACGGCTACCGCGACCCGGTCTGGTCCAACTCCGGTGGCGGCGCCGGCCTGGTCGGCGGCCGCATGACCGCGATGGCCAGCGACGGCCGCTGGATCTACGGCGGCGCCGCCGACGGCGGCGTGTGGGTCTCGAGCGACCACGGCCAGCACTGGACGCCGACGCTGCAGGGCAAGGAGACGCTCTCCATCGGCGCCCTGTACGTGCGCCAGTCGGACCACTCGCTGTGGGTGGGCACCGGCGAGGCCAACACCAGCTCGGACTCCTACGCCGGCCAGGGCGTCTGGCGCTCCACCAACCACGGCCAGAGCTACGTCAAGGTGGGCGGCGACGAGCTGCGCAACGCGCTGGTCTTCAGGATCACCGCCTCCTCGGGCTACGTCTACGCGGCCACCAGCCGCGGCCTGTGGCGGCGCCACAGCCAGGCGGCCCGCACCTCCGCGTGGCAGCTGGTGCTCAAGCCGGACCCCAACCCGGACAACACGCCGTACAACACCTCGTTCATCACCGACGTGGCCCTCAAGCCGGGCTCCGGCGGCAAGCAGGTGATCGCGGTGCTCGGCTGGCGGGCCGGGACCGACTACAACGGCTTCTACGTCTCCGACGACGGCGGCGCCCCGGGCAGCTTCACCAAGATCAGCCCGGCCGGCCTCGACGCCAGCGACATCGGCCGCACCGCCCTGTCCTTCTCGCAGGACGGCAAGGTGCTGTACGCGGCGATCCAGTCGCCCAGGTACTTCAACGAGGGCCCGCCGGCGCCGGCCCAGTCGACCATCCTCAAGGGCGTCTTCAAGTCCGCCAGCGGCGACGTCGCCGGCCCGTGGACGCTGGTGGCCGACTCCGCCAAGCTCGCCGCCGGCGACTCGGCGCTGCAGTTCCCCTCCACCTACGAGCCCGGCGTGCAGGGCTGGTACAACATCTACGTCCAGGTCGACCCGAAGGACGCCAAGCACGTCTACCTCGGTCTCGAGGAGATCTTCGAGACCAGCGACGGCGGCGCCACCTGGAAGGCCATCGGGCCGTACTGGAACTTCACCCTGCCCTGCGCGGAGAACGGGCTCGACAGCTGCCCCAAGACCACCCACCCGGACCAGCACGGCATCACCATCGCCGCCGACGGCACCGCCTACTTCGGCAACGACGGTGGGGTCTACTCCCGCCCCAGCAGCCTGCGCGGCGTGGTGCGCTGGACCGACAACAACGCCCGCCTGCGCACCCTGCAGTACTACTTCGCCGGTAGCGGGCGCAGCCCGCGGGGCGGCGTCGACGTCTGGGGCGGCCTGCAGGACAACGGCACCTCGCTGCTGCTCAACGGCGCCCACCAGCAGGTCTCGCCGTTCGGCGGCGACGGCGGCGACGTCCTGATCGACCCCAACAACTCCGACAACGCCGTGGTCGAGTACGTCGACCTGGCGGTGGCGATCAGCCGCAACGGCGGCCGCTCCAGCGGCGCGCCCGGCTCGGAGTCCTGGCGGCTGGTCTCGCCGGCCTGCGAGTGGAACCCGGACCTCACCGGCTGCGACCCCTCGCCGCGGTTCATCGCCCCGTTCAACGCGGACGTCAAGAACGGCAGCCACTGGGTCACCGGCGGCCGCTACGTGTGGGAGACCACCAAGGGCTTCGACACCGTCTGCGAGGGCAACACCTGCGACTGGAAGCAGCTGACCGACCTCGGCGCGGGCCAGTCGCTGACGGCAGTGGTCGCCAACGGCAGCACCGCCTACGCCGGCTCCTGCGGGCCGTGCAACCCGCTCGACGCGGAGGGCGGCGGTTTCGCCAGCAAGATCTCCACCAACTACGGCGGCACCTGGCACACGGTGACGGCCCCGAACCTGCCCAACCGGTTCGTCGCCGCCCTGACCGTCGACCCGGCCGACGCGGCCCACGTCTACGCCGTCTACAACGGCTACTCGCGGCGCTGGATCCCGAGCGCCGGCCTCGGGCACGTGTTCGAGTCCAAGGACGGCGGGGCGACCTGGACCGACGTCAGCGGCAACCTGCCCGACGTCCCCAGCGACGACCTGGTGATGGCCAGGGGCCGCCTGGTGCTGGCGACCGACAACGCCGTCTACACGGCCGACGCCGAGCACCCGACCACCTGGTCGCGCCTGGGCAGCGACCTGCCCAACGCCTCCGTCAACGACCTGTCCCTCTACCCGGACGGCCGGACCGTCCTGGCCGCGACCCACGGCCGCGGCCTCTGGAAGCTTCGCCTGCCCTAGCGGCACGGCTGGCTGACGCGACGGAGCCCCGCCCATCCGTGGGCGGGGCTCCGTCGCGTCCGGGACCGGGCGGCGTGGCCGAGGTGTGGGGAGCTCGAAGCAGCCGGCTAGGGCGTGGCGGCGCCCTCGTCCTCGGCGGTGAGGGCGGGCGGGGCCGGGCGGTTGGGCAGCAGCCCACCCAGCAGCCGGCCGGCCGGCCTCGGCGCGCCCGTGGCGGCCTCGGCCTGCTGGAGCACCTCGACGATCTCGTCGCCGATCAGCTCCTCGCGCTCGATCAGGGCGTCCCGCAGCGCTTCGACCAGCGGACGGTTGCCGGCGAGCTGCTCCTTGGCGGCCGCCTTGGCCTCCTTGAGGATGCGGTCGACCTTCTCGCGGCCTTCGGTGTCGGAGAGCACCCGGGCGACCACGTTGCGCTCGTTGACGAGCCCCTCCTCCATCGCCGCGAAGGAGACCAGCGAGTTCGCCATGCCGAGGACGCCGACCATCTGCGCGGCGATGCTGGTCGCGCCGACCAGGTCGCCCCCCGGGCCGGTGGTCGACTCGCCGAACCACAGCTCCTCGGCGGCCATGCCGGCGCAGGCGATGCGAAGGAACGCCTCCAGCTCGGAGCGGGTGCGGGTCCAGCGCTCCTCGGTGTCGTTGTGGGCGAGCAGGCCGAGGGCGTCCTTGCGCTTGATGATCGAGAGGACCTCGAGGCGGCGGCCCACCCCGGAGAGGTAGGCGGCGACCGCGTGGCCGGCCTCGTGGGTGGCCACCATCTCCTTCTCGAGCGGGGTGTAGGTGACCGGCTGCTTCAGCCCGATCTCCTCGGAGAGCTTGGCCTGGCTGACGTCGGTCCAGCGCATCGCGTCGCGGCCGGAGCGCAGCCCCCAGACCAGCGCCTCGTCGAGCAGGTGCTCGATCATCACCGGGGTGTAGCCGAAGGTGAGGTGCGCCAGCTCCTCGCGCCGCAGCGGGTCGTCGAGCTCGGGGTGGTGCGCCTTGCGCGCCAGGAAGTAGTCGATCAGCTCGCGGCGGCCGTCCTTGTTGGGCAGGTCGAAGTAGAGCTTGCGGTCGAAGCGGCCGGGGCGCACCAGCGCCGGGTCGAGCGCGTCGGCCCGGTTGGTGGCCGCGATCACCAGGATGTTGTTGTAGCGCGGTGGCGGCTTGTGGAGCTGGTGGTCGACCGGCAGGTAGCCGTTGAGCCAGTCGATCACCCGGCCCCAGGCGCGCTCCCCCCACCCGGGCACGTCGAAGCTCTGGAGCTGCACCAGCAGCTCGTTGACCGTGCCACCGGTGCCCGAGGAGATGCTCGCCTCCACCCGGCGGCCACCGGTGTCGGCGGTCGCGGCGGCCGGCGTGGCGGTCATCGTGTCCATCCCGCCGCGGGTGGCGCCGATGGCGTCGATCTCCTCGATGAAGCCGATCGCGCCGCCCTCCTCGCGGGCCACCTTGCGCAGCTTCTTGAAGAACGAGCGGATCTTGCGCGCGGTCATGCCGTACCACATCGACTGGAAGCTGGTCGCCGAGACGAGCAGGAACGGTACGCCGGCGTGCCGTGCCATCGCCTTGGCCATGTGGGTCTTGCCGGTGCCTGGCAGGCCCTCGAAGAGGATGCCGCGGCGCGGGTTGCCGCCGAGCTGGTCGCGGAAGGTGGCGTAGCCGAGGAAGAGGTTGAGGGTCTTGACGACCTCGTCGCGCACCGCGTCCAGGCCCTTGACGTCGTCGAGGGTGACGTCGATCTGCTCGGGCCGGTACAGCACGTGCGGCGAGCGCCCCTGCCCCATGAACGGCAGGAGCAGGACGACCGCCAGCAGCAGGATGAGCACCAGCGGCATCAGCCAGATCATGGCCTCAGGGCTGAGGGTGAACCCGGCGAGCGGGTTGAGGGAGCGGCCGGTCAGCACCCGGTACCAGGAGTAGCCGCACAGCGCCCAGAGGAGCACGGCCAGCCGGGCGAGCCGGCGCTGGCGGCGCCGCTCGCGCGCCTGGCCGACGTCGATGTCGGCCGCGCGCAGCACCGCGTCGCCCCCGAGGAAGGCGTTGACGCTCGGCGCCGCGGCGGCCGGGGACTGCTGCCGGTCGGCTCCGCGTCCCGCGCGGCGCGTGGCGGGATCTCGTCTGCCCACGTCGCCTCCGAATGCCACGACCGCCCGGCGACGTCCGAGACGGTCGCGCCGCCGAGCTTCGAAGGCCAGGAAACCACGGTTCGTGGACCATGGCCACGGACTGTGGGCAGGTTCCGCAGTGTTGCGGAGGCGCCGCGGCCGGCTCGTACGCAGAACGGAGTAGCCCTTGCACGGTCGGCCGACGGGCGCCCATAGGACGGCCCGGGCGCCTCGGCGCCCGGGCCGCGGGGGGGACTGGCTCAGGAGGCCGGCTTGACCGACTGCACCTCCAGGGGGTTGCCCTGCTGGCAGTAGCTGATCTGGCCGGCCGAGCGGACGCCGGTGACCTCTACCCTGGACCCGGCGGTGAGCTTGCTCTTGTCCTTCGACAGCAGCACGTAGCGCTCCTTGCCGGTGTCCAGGATCAGGCACCCTGGCTCGACGCCGCGTTGCACGGTCCCCGTGGCCACCACCTTGATCTGGTCGCGTGGCTCGGGGCTGGGGGATGTCGACCCGCCGGTGGTGGGGGCGGCGGTGGTCGAGGTGGCGGCCCCGCCCGAGGCCGCGCCCTGCTGGTTGTCCGGGCTGGCGCAGGCGCCGAGCACGATTGCGCAGGCAACGAGGAGGCCGCTGGAGAGGACGATGGTCTTCTTCATCATGCCGGGTTGGACGCTCCAATCGGGACGAAGGTTCCCACGACCGCCCCGCAGGCAGGGCAACGGCGGCCGCGACGGCGACCCGCTCCAGTAGTGCTAGCCTCACCGACTGCCCAACCTGCGACGAGGTAACCCCGAGGCAGATGAAAGACATCGGCATCGTCGGCCTGCCGTTCGCCGGCAAGACCACGCTGTTCAACGCGCTCACCCGGGCCGGCGTCCCCGGCGGCGGGGCCGCCGGCCGCGCCAACCTGGCGGCCGTCCCCGTGCCCGACCGGCGCGTCGACGTGCTCGCCGAGCTCGAGCGCTCGCGCAAGCGCGTCCACGTCCAGGTGCGCTTCGTCGACGTCGCCGGCCTCTCCGCCGGTGCCCGCGGCGGCGAGCTGTCGGCCCAGGGGCTCGGGGCGCTGCGCGAGGTCGACGCCCTGGCGATGGTCCTGGCCGCGTTCGACGGCGGGGCTGGCACGCTGCAGCGAGCCAGCTCCCCACCGGCGGCCGCCGCGGACCTCACCCTCGAGCTGACCATGGCCGACCTCGCCAGCGTGGCCGGCGGCGCCGACAAGGCGGCCAGGCGCGCCCGCGCCGGGGTCAAGGAGGCCGCCCTCGAGGCGACCACCCTCGCCAAGGCGCGCGACCTGCTCGACCAGGGCACGCCCCTGCGCGCCGCCAGCTGGGAGCCCGAGGAGCTGAAGGTGCTGCGCAACTTCGCCCCGCTCACCCTCAAGCCGGTCCTGGCGGTGGTCAACCTCGGCGAGGACGAGGCCGCCCACGCGGCCGCCCATGCCGCCGAGACCGAGCGGGCGCTCGGTATCCCCACCGTCGCCCTGCCCGGCGCCCTGGAGGCCGAGGCCGCCGAACTGCCCCCCGAGGACGCCGCCGCCTACCTGCGCGAGGTCGGCGTCGAGCGCAGCGGCCTCGACCAGGTCGTCGGCGCCGCCTGGCGCCTGCTCGACCTGCTCACCTTCCTCACCACCGGCGAGGACGAGACCAGGGCCTGGGAGGTCCGCCGCGGCGCCACCGCCCCCGAGGCCGCCGGCCGCATCCACTCCGACCTCGAACGCGGCTTCATCCGCGCCGAGGTGATCCCCTACGACGACGTGGTCGCCGCCGGAGGCTGGGACGCCGCCCGCTCCAAGGGCCTGATGCGCACCGAGGGCCGCTCCTACGTCGTCCGGGAAGGCGACGTCCTCCACGTCCGCTTCAACGTCTGAGGACTGCCCAGCGGGCAGCACGACGGTAGCGTGGGCGGCGACCAACCCAGGGCCGTGCTCGCGTCGAGGCCATGCTTCGAGCTACACGCGCTGATTCCAGCACCGACCTTCGGTTGTTCAGCCGCCGGAGACCGCCGGGAGGATCCAGACCTCGTCGGCCTCGGCGAGCTGGGTGGAGAGGCCGTCGAGGTAGCGGATGCTCTCGCCGTTGACGAAGACGTTGACGTGGGGGCGCAGGGCGCCCTGCTCGTCCTGGACGCGCTGGCGGACGCCTGGGTGGGCGGTGCCGAGGGCGTCGAGCAGGACGGCGACGGTCGCGCCCCCGGGCGGGAGCGGCACCTCGACGTGGCGGCGCTGCTCGGCGTAGGCGCTCAGCGCCGCCGGCAGGTGGACCGTTGCCATCGCGCTCAGGAAGGGACCACCGCGGCCTTGACGCAGGTGACCGGCGGCAGCCACTCGGCCAGGATGCGCCAGCTCTCCCCCTCGTCGGTGGAGGCGTAGAGCTGACCGGTGCGGGTGCCGAAGTAGAGGCCCGCCGGCTCCAGGCCGTCGGTGGTGAACCCGTCGCGCAGCACCGTCATGTAGGCGTCCCGCTGGGGCAGGCCGCTGCCGAGCGGCGCCCACGAGCCGCCGGCGTCGCGGGTGCGGAACACCTGCATGCGGCCGTCGGGCACGCAGCGGAAGCTGTCCGAGGTGAGCGGGATGATGTAGGCCGAGTCCGGGTCGGACGGGTGGGCGACCACCGGGAAGCCGAAGTCGCTCGGCGCCCCGTTGGCCATGTCCTCCCAGTTGTCGCCGGCGTCGTCGCTGCGGTACAGCCCCCAGTGGTTCTGCAGGTAGAGGCGCTCCGGCTGGCCGGCGGCCAGGGCGATCTTGTGCACGCACTGGCCGAACTCCGGGTAGCGGTCCGGCTCCGGCAGGAACTGCGCGCGCACCCCCTGGTTGCGCGGGCGCCACGAGGCGCCACCGTCGTCGGAGCGGTAGACCCCGCCGGTGGAGATCGCCACCCAGATGCGCTCAGGGTCGGTCGGGTGCGGCAGCACGGTGTGCATGCACAGCCCGCCGCCGCCAGGCATCCAGCGCTGCCGGTGCGGGTGGTCCCAGAGCCCCTCCACCAGCTCGAAGGTCTCGCCGCCGTCGTCCGAGCGGAACAGCGCGGCCGGTTCGACCCCGGCCCAGACCGTGTCGGGCCGCAGCTCACCGTCCGGCCGCAGCTGCCAGACCCGCTTCAGCGCCCCCCCGCTCGACTCCGGGAAGCGGACGTTGCCGTCCTCCGGGTCCGTCCAGGTCTTGCCGAGGTCGTCGGACCAGCGCACCACCGAGCCCCAGTGGCTCGACTCCGTCCCGGCCAGCAGCCGGCGGCGCCCGCCACGCCCGTCGAACGCCAGCGCGTAGATGGCCTGCCCGTTGAAGTGCGGCCCGTCGGCCTCGAAGTGGCGCCGCTCGGCGTCCGCACTGAACAGGAACGCCCCCTTCATCGTGCCGACCATGATGAGGACGTCCCCAGCCGCCATCATGAACCTCCCGTCGTCCGGGTCGTGGAGCGGACCAGCCTATCTCGCCGTCCCGACAGCCGTCGTCCGCGGTCAGCTCCGGTTCAGCTCCCGCTCGCGCAGTTCGACGCGGCGGATCTTGCCGGAGATGGTCTTGGGCAGCTCGCTGGTGAACTCGACCTCGCGCGGGTACTTGTAGGGGGCGGTGACCCGCTTGCAGTGCTCCTGCAGCTCGCGGGCCAGGTCGTCGGAGGGCTCGTGGCCGGGGGCGCAGACCACGAACGCCTTGACGATCTGGCCGCGCTCCGGGTCGGGCTTGCCGACCACCGCGGCCTCGGCGACGGCGGGGTGCTCCACCAGGGCCGACTCGACCTCGAACGGCCCGATCCGGTAGGCGGCGGAGAGGATCACGTCGTCGGAGCGGCCGACGAACCAGAAGTAGCCGTCCTCGTCGAGGAGGGCACGGTCGCCGGTGTAGTAGTAGTCGCCCCTGAACGCGGCGGCGGTCGCCTCCGGGTCGCGCCAGTACTCGGTGAACAGGCCGACCGGCCGCTGCGGCCGCACCCGGACGGCCACGTGGCCCTCCTCGCCGGGCCCGAGCACCTTGCCGTCGTCGTCCACCACGACCACGTCGAAGCCGGGCGTCGGCTTGCCCATCGAGCCGGGGCGCACCTCCATGCAGCGGTAGTTGGCGAGCAGGTTGACGGTCTCGGTCTGGCCGTAGCCGTCGTAGATGGTCAGGCCGGTGGCCTGCCGCCAGACCTTGATCACCTCGGGGTTGAGCGGCTCGCCGGCCGAGACGCAGTGGCGCAGCCGCGACCAGTCGTACTTGTCCAGGTCGAGCAGGACCAGGGCGCGGTAGACCGTCGGCGGGGCGCAGAAGGTGGTGACGCCGTGCTCGCCGACCAGCCGCAGCATCAGGTCGAAGTCGGGCTTGCCGCGGACGTCCCAGAGGAAGTTGGCGGCGCCGAGCGCCCACTGGCCGAACAGCTTGCCCCAGGCCGCCTTGGCCCAGCCGAAGTCGCTCACCGTCCAGTGCAGGTCGCTCGGCTTGAGGTCCTGCCAGAAGCGCGCGGTGATCTGGTGGCCGATGCCGAGCGACGCCTGGGTGTGCAGCACCATCTTGGGGTGCGCGACGGTGCCGGAGGTGAAGTAGAGCAGCATCGGGTCGTCGGCCCGGGTCGGCTCCGCCTCGGGCGGGCCGTCGCCGGCCGCGGCGAGGCCGTCGGCCCAGGAGAGCCAGCCGTCGCCCGTCGGGCCGCCGACCTGGACCTTGGTGCGCAGGCTGGGGCATTCGGCCGCGGCCTGGTCGACCTTGCCCGCCCCTTCGGCGTCGACCACCGCGGCGCTCGCCTCGGCCTCGTTGACCCGGTAGGCGATGTCGCGCGGGGTGAGCAGGGTGGTGGCGGGCATGGGGATGGCGCCGAGCTTGATGCAGCCGAGGATCACGTCGTACCAGTCGGGGATCCGGGGCAGCATCACGAACACGCGGTCGCCCTTGCGCACGCCCTGGGCGGCGAGGAACCGGGCCGCCCGGTCGGACGCGCCGGCGAGGTCGGCGAAGCTGGAGCGGCGGGCGTCGCCGCCGTCGGGCCCGACCGCCAGCAGGGCGAGCTTGTCGGGCTCCCGGGCGGCCCACGCGTCGACCACGTCGCGGGCGTAGTTGTAGGTGGCGGGCACCTCCAGACGGAACGACGCGCGGGTCTCCAGGTAGTCGGTCATGTTCGGCGCCAGGTCCCGCATGGAGCCTCCCCGTTGAGGGCCAGCAACTTCCCCACGGAGGGTAGCGCGCCCGGTGGCCGCACCGGGCGGCCACCGGGGAGGTCGCTCAGGCGCCGCCCGGGCCGGCGCCGGGACCGGCGCCGGCCGGGCTCGCCGCCGGGCGCGGCCGGCGGGCCAGGCGGGCCACCAGCAGGGCGACCACGCCGAGCGCGGCCACGGGGACCAGCCAGACCACCAGCACCAGCGCGGCGGCGGACATCCTGACCAGGCCGGTCACGGCGAGCTCCCAGGCCTTGGCGTAGGTGCCCTTGGGCCTGCCGGCGGCACCGGCGCCCGGCTCGGTCAGGGAGAGCACGATGGTCGAGTACGACGACTGGTCCTCGAGGTAGTTGACCTGGCCCTGGAGGCGCTCGATGTTCGACTGCACCTGCTGGAGCTGGTTCTGGACCGAGATCACGTCGGCGATCGACCTGGCCCGGTCGAGCAGCCTCAGGTAGGTGCGCTCCTGTGCCCGCCACGCGGTGAGCTGGCCCTTCAGGTCGACGTAGTCACTGGTCACGTCGTCGGTGCTCGACTTCTCCCCGCGGTAGGTGCCGAGCGCCTTGAGGTCGCGCAGCACCGGCTCGAACGCCACCACCGGCACGCGGAAGGTGACCTGGCCGCGGGCGACGCCGTCGGACGGCAGCGAGGTCGACGCGGCCACGTAGATGCCCTTGTTCCTGGCGACCACGTCGGTGGCCTGGGAGATGGCGTCGCCGATGCCGCCCTTGCGCACCTCCAGGTTGACGGTGGCGGTGCGGACGATGCGGTTGCCGAGGTCGACCAGGTGGACGCCGCCGGCCGCTTTGCTCGCCTTGGCCGCGTCCCCGCTGGCGGGGGCGGGTGCCGCGGTCGGCCCGGCCGCCGATCGGGCCGCGCTCCCTGCGCCACCGCCGCCGCCGTCCGCGCCGCCCGAGCAGCCGGCCAGTCCCATCCCCACCACGGTCACCACCACCAGTGCGACCCACCAGCGCCCCGCTCGCATGCCCGTCTCCCTCGTCCGGTGACATCTGCCGCCGGTGTGACGCCAGGCGGGGCGGAAAGGTTCCGCGCGCGGCTCGGGTCTAATCCGCCGCTCAGACCGGCAGAGAGATCGCAGGCGGTTCAGCCGGTGTAGGTGGTCGCCGGCGCCCGCCCGAGGGCGGCGAGCGCGTCGGCGAGCTGCTCGGCCTCGTGCGGCTGGAGGTCGGCGGTCGTGACGCGAATCCCCGGCGCGCTGCGGAAGCGGAAGCGCTCGCCCGGGCTCACCGCCCACCCCTGAACCAGGAGCGCGCTGGGGCGTCTTCACCTGGGTCGTGCCGCCGTACGCCCGCGGCGAGATCGGCGTCGGCGCGCGCCTGATCGGGCTGCTGCTGGCCGCGAACGCGCTCACCGTCACGCTCGCGCAGATCCCGGTGGCGAGGCTCGCCGAGGGCCGGCGGCGTGCGGTCGCCATGGCGGCCGCCTCGCTGACGTTCGTCGCCGCCTGCCTGCCCGTCGTCGGCGCGGACCTCGCCGGTCCGCGCTACGCCTACGCCGCGTTGCTCGCCGCGGTGGGCGCGGTCGGTGTCGGCGAGTGCTTCCACACCACCGCGCAGATGCCGCTGGTCGCCGACCTCGCGCCGGCGGCTCTGCGGGGCCGCTACATGGCGGCGATGGGGCTGTCGTGGTGGCTCGGCCTGGCGCCGGCGCCGACGCTGGGGACGCAGCTGCTGAGCGTCTCGCCACCCGCGACCATGCTGGCCGCCGCGGGCGTGGCACTCGCGGCCGGGCTGTCCGCGCTGGCGCTGGAGCGGGACCTGCCGCCGGAAGCCCGCCTGACGCCCCGCCCGGCGGGCCCGCGGCAGCCACGCCGGCGGCTCGCGGCCTGATGGCCGAGGGGCGCGCGGTCGCCGCGGAATCCCTGGCTGATCAGGCTGGTCCGGCCGGGCCGGGCGCGGCGGCCCGGGCCGCCTCGGCGTCGCGGCGCAGGGCGCCGGGGAGGTTGAAGTGGACGTCCTCGTCGACCACGGCGAGCTCGCGCACCTCGGTCGCGCCGCGTTGCCGGAGGGCCTCGACCAGCTCGTCGACCAGCCACTCGGGGGCGGAGGCGCCGGAGGTGACGCCGACGGTGGCGACGCCCTCGAGCCAGGCGGGGTCGACGGCGGCGGCCTCGGCGACCAGGTGGGCGGCGCGGCCGCGGTCGCGGGCCACCTCGACCAGGCGCTTGGAGTTGGAGGAGTTGTCGGCGCCGATCACCAGGACCAGCTCGCACTCCTCCGCCAGCGCCTTGACGGCCGTCTGGCGGTTCTGGGTGGCGTAGCAGATGTCGTCGGAGCGTGGCCCGGCCAGCACGGGGAAGCGTTCGCGCAGGACGTCGACCACGCCGGCGGTCTCGTCGACCGAGAGGGTGGTCTGGGTGAGGTAGGCGACCTTGTCGGGGTCGGGGACGTCGATGGCGCGCGCCTCGTCGGCGTCGCCGACCAGGTGGACGGCGCGCGGGGCCTGGCCCATGGTGCCGATGACCTCCTCGTGGCCCTGGTGGCCGACGAGGACGATGTCGTAGCCCTGGCCGGCGAACTTGCGCGCCTCCTGGTGGACCTTGGTGACCAGCGGGCAGGTCGCGTCGATCACCCGCAGCCCCCTGGCCTTGGCCTGGCGGTGCACCTCGGGGGCGACGCCGTGGGCGGAGAAGACGACGCACGAGCCCTCGGGCACCTGGTCCAGCTCGTCGACGAAGACCGCGCCGCGGCCTTCGAGGCGGCGCACCACGTGGAGGTTGTGGACGATCTGCTTGCGCACGTAGACGGGTGGCCCGTAGGTGTCGAGCGCGACCTCGACGATCTCGATGGCGCGGTCGACGCCGGCGCAGTAGCCGCGCGGGGCGGCGAGGAGCACGCGCGGCGGGGCGCGGAAGTCGGGGATCTGGTCACTGCCCATGGGTCCCATTGTAGGTGAGGGCCGCGCGGTGCCCGCCCAACGGCGCCCACTTGGGTACGCTGCCTTGTAGCGACAGCGCCGACGATGCGAGGTGCGCACTGGCCGTGACCAGCGAGGGCGGCGAGGCCGCGGCCGGCCCCGCCGGCGTGCGGCCGCTCGACCGGCGCATGCTCACCGTCTGGACGGTGGAGGGGGCGGCCTGGAGCGCCGTGCTGGTGGTGCTGGCCGCAGCGGCGGACGTTGGCGTTCGCGCCACCGGCGTGGACCTGCCGTGGCCGGCCGGGCTCGCGGCGCTCCCGGTCCTGCTGCTCGGGGCGCTGACCACCTGGAAGGTCCCCGGGGTGCGCTACCGCAACTGGAGCTACGAGGTGGCCGAGGACGCGCTGGAGCTGCGCCACGGCGTGGTCGAGCGGGTCCACTCGGCGATCCCCTACTACCGGGTGCAGTACGTCGACATCAACCAGGGGCCACTCGAGCGGCTGATCGGCCTGGCGCGGCTGCAGGTCCACACCGCGGCCGCGTCGAGCGACGCCACCATCCCCGGCATCGCCACCGGCGAGGCCGACTCCCTGCGCCGGGTGATCCTGGAGCGGGCCGGGAGCGGCGATGCGGTCTGAGCCCGGCGACGCCGCCCCGGTGGACGGTCCCACGGCGCCCGACGCGCCGTGGGCGGGCGGGGCGCGGCGGCTGCACCCGCTCAGCCCGGTGTTCCTCGCCGTCCGCGAGGGCCGGCGGCTGTGGCCGATCGCCCTGCTGGTGCTCGCACGGCGCGAGCTGTGGCTGCTGCTGCTCGCCGCGGGCGTGCTGGTCGCGGCCGTGGTCGCCGAGTGGCTGCGGCGCACCTACACCCTCGGCCCCTCGGCGTTGCGCATCGAGGAGGGCGTGCTCGCCCGCAAGCGCCGCCTGCTCCCGTTCGACCGCATCCAGCAGGTCGACCTGGTCCGCAAGCCCCTGCACCGCCTGCTCGGCGTCGCCACCCTGCGGGTGGAGACGGCCGGTGGAAGCGGCGGCTCCGAGGCGGACCTGGAGGTGATCGCCCTCGCCGAGGCGGAGCGGCTGCGCGCCACCCTGCTGCGCGCCCGGGCCGCGGCGCAACGGGCGCCCGCGGCGCCCGCCACGCCGGCGACGGCGCCGACGGCGGAGCGGGTGCTGGTGCGCCTCTCGCCCGGGCAGGTGGCGCTCGCCGGCCTCACCAGCCTGCGCGGGGCGGCCGCGCTGGCGCTGTTCGGCTCGGTCTTCCAGGAGGCGCCGCGCTCACTGCTCGACCGGCTGACCAGCCGCATCGACCCGCAGGCGCTGGCTCCCTCGACGGCGCCGGCGCTGGCCGTCGCCGCGCTGCTGCTGGTCGCGCTGCTGCTGGGCCTCGCCGCCGCCTCCAGCCTGGTGACCGACTACGGCTTCGTGCTCGCCCGCGGCGGCGACAACCTGGTCGTCAGGCGGGGGCTGCTGGAACGCCGGGAGGCGGTGGTCCCGCTCGCCCGCGTCCAGGTCGTCCGCGTCGACGAGTCGCTGCTGCGGCGCTCGCTCGGCTTCGCCGCCGTGCGCATCCAGAGCGCGGGCAGGGCCGGTCGCGGGGACGCCACCGCCAACCACCTGAGCGTCCCGATCCTGCCGAGCGCCCGGATCGAGCAACTGCTCGGCGAGGTGCTGCCCGGCGCCGCCCCGGTCCCCGCGCTGCTGCGCCCGCCACCGGTGGCGCGGCGGCGGGCGATCCTCCGGCGGGTGGTCCCGATGCTGGTGGTGGCGGCCGTGGTGCTGTGGCCCCTGGAGGGCCTGGCGCGGCAGGCCGGCGTCGTGGTGGCGCCCGCGGCGGTCCTGCTGGCGGCCCTCGCCGGCGAGGTCGCCTACCGCAACCTCGGCCACGCCAGGCACGGGGGGTTCCTCACCGCCCGCCGCGGCGCGCTCAACCGGTCGACGGCGGTGGTGCCGGTCGCCAAGGCGCAGAGCGTGCGGGTGCGCTCGAGCTTCTTCCAGCGCCGCGTGGGGCTCGCCACCATGCTGGTGGACGTCGCCGGCGGCGGTGCCGTCCCTCGGGTGACCGACGAGGCCGCCGCCACCGCCGAGCGCCTGCTCACCGGCCTGATCGGGGCACCGCCGGGCGCTGCCGGGGGGTTGCGCGGATGAGACGGTACGACCCAAGCTGCGGCGACCGTTGACTCTGCTCTGACTGTCGGCTATACCTGGCGCGGGTTGTTCGTCCTTTGACGCGCATCTTTGGACGATCTGCCTGCTCCGCACCATTCGGACGCGGGGTGTGTGGGGGTCTCGAGGACGCTTCTCGGGGGGGCGACCGCTGACCGGATCGGCTGATCCGCCGCGGCCAGGAGTGCATCGTGCAGAACAAGAAGAAATCATCCTTTCCGGGGTCGCTCGCCATCGTGGCGCTCGCGGTCCTCGGCGTGCTGATGATCCAGGCCGGCGCGGGCGCCGGCGGTGACCGCGCGGGGACGAGCGCCGTGGCGGTGCTGGCCGCTGGAGACCTGGCGTCGGCCACGACCGTGGCCGGGCTCGACGCGGACACCACCGTCACCCCCGCGCCCCAGGCCACCGACCCGGAAACCACGCTGGTGACGGCGACCGACCCGCCGACCACCGCGCCGCCACCGACCGACCCGCCGACCACCGCGCCGCCACCGACCGACCCGCCGACCACCGCGCCGCCACCGACCGACCCGCCCACCACCGCGCCACCACCGACCGACCCGCCCACCACCGCGCCACCACCGACCGACCCGCCCACCACCGCGCCACCACCGACCGCCCCGCCCACGACGGCGCCGCCGACCACCGCGCCGGTGGTGATCGGTCCGAACACCCTTCCGCCCCCGAGCGGCAACCCGCCGTCGAATCCTGGCGCTGGCGGCTCCGTGGCGATCGGCACCAAGCCGGCATCGCCGACCTCGGGTCCCGCGGCGGCGTTCAAGTCGGCGATGACGACCATCGGCTCGACCGCGGCGACGGCGGCAGAGCGCATGATCGCGCCGGCGGTGCGCAAGCTGGTGCGCCTGCCGGCGGTGCGCAAGCTGGCCGAGAGCCAGCCGGTCGTGGCCACCAAGAAGGCGGTCGCGCTGGTGACCGAGGAGCTGGGCGACCTGGAACCGGCCTCGGTGGCCCCGTACCTCTGGATGGCCCTGCTGGCGTTGCTGGTGACCAGCGGTGCGTTCCTGCGGCTCTGGTGGGCACCGCCCGACTGGCCGTCGAGCCGGTCGCTCGCCGTCGGCGTGCACCGGTACGCGGGCGCAAAGCCCCGTCAGGTCGGCTGGGGCTGGCCGGCCTCGCCGCGGCCGTTGCCGCAGCGGCCCGCCGGCGGGTGGAGGCCGCCCCTCCCCGGCGCGACCGGGCTGGCCGCCCGGCGCCTCCCGCCCAGCCTCGGTATCGACGTCGACCGCCTGCGGGCCTCGCCACCCCCAGGCAAGCCGGTCTTCACCGGGCACGACGACCCGGAGTCGAGCTGAGGCCGCCCACGGGCTGTGCACCACCCTGTGGACAACCCTGTGGAGACCTGTGGATGACCGGAAAGCACCTCCCGTCCGAGGTGAGCGTGGGAGAAGGTGCAGGTAGCCTGTCCCTGCCGCTCGCGTCACCCGTTGGAGACGGCCGCGAGCGGCAGGGAAGGTCGCTGCTGCCGTGGCGACCTTCCCGCCTTCCCGCCTCCCGCGCCCGCCAGGGCGTCAGCGCCGGGGCCGTGGCTTGCGCGCGCCGCGGCGGTCGCGGCGGTGGACCTCGGCGTCGAGCTGCGCCTCGCGGCTCTCCCAGCGGGCCAGGACGTCCTCGATCGCGTTCCTGGCCGCCTCGTACTCCGGCAGCTCGCGCGGCACCCGGGCGGCCGGCCGCGGCCGCGCGCCAGCGGGGCTGCCGTTGGCCGCGCTCGAGCCACCGCGGGCGCCCGCCGCGCGGTTCCTCAGCTGCTGGATGTCCGCCGCGACCTGGCGTTCGAGGTGGCGCAGGTCGCGCAGCGCGTTGGCGAGCACCCGGCGGGCCTCCGCCAGCTCGCGGACGGTGACCTGCCGGTCGGCGGGCAGGATCCGCACCAGCGCGCGCCCGACCGCGAGCTCGCGCCGCCGTAGCTCCTGCTCGTAGTCCCGCGCGCTCCGCCTGACCTGGGGCGCCACCGCCACACACCACCTCGCCGAACCGTCGCCCGTCCCTGCGCGGTCATAGCGTAGCCGCACGCCCGACGGTGGGCAGCCGCATTGCGCCGCTCGGCGGCTGCGCAGTTCTCACCAAGTTCGCGCCGGCTCAGGCGGGCGGGCCGGTGCCGCGGATGACCTTGGGGTTGGAGCTCTTGTAGCGGGTGAAGAAGCGCTCGCGCGTGGTCGGCTGGCCCGGCGTCTCGATCACCCGGAACACCTCGACGTCGTAGCCGGTGAAGGCGTGCTCGGTGATCACCTTGCCCGCCGGCAGCCCCGGGTCGTCGACCTGCTCGGGCTGGCCGGTCGGCTGGTGGGTCGCCAGGACGTGCGGCCCCGTCGCGTGCACCACCCTGCCGCCGTTGTCGCCGTAGAAGGTCACCGTGATCGACGAGTCGGTGTAGGACGTCTCGATCAGCACCCCGGCGCGGGTGTCGTCGACGAACGCCAGGTCCGGCGCCGGCAGGGAGACGGTCGCCTCACGGCCCATCGGGTAGCGGCTGATGTAGAAGCTGTGGGGCTGGAAGCTGACGATCCTGTAGCCGCCGAAGAAGATGGCGTTGAAGGTGGTGGTGGCAAGCTGGCTCACCCCGCCGCCGAAGTCCTCGCTGAACTCGCCCTGGTCGATCACTGGCGCGCGCACGAAGCCGCGCTCGGGCGTGCGCGGGCCGATCGCCTGGTTGAGCGAGAAGCGCTGGCCGGGCTCGACCACCTGGCCGCGGAGCAGGTCGGCGGCGTGGTGGATGTTGGCCACGCGCGGCTGGCCGGGCGGGTGCCTGGTGGTGAACTCGGAGACCTTGCCGCGGATGCCGAGCGACCGCGCCCAGGCGGTGTTGCGGCGCGGCTCGACCGTGACCAGGGTGCCCTGCACCGAGCGGTGGCCCGCGAGGATGGCGCTGGTCACCGGCCCGAGGTCGACCAGGTGCGAGGCGATCGACGGCACGATCCGGACCTGCCCGCCCGCCACCTGGAAGCTCGCCTCCCTGCCAGGCTGCTCGACCTGGCCGAGCTGCGCCGCCATGGCGGCCCGCAGGCGTCCCTGGTCGAGCACCAGGCCGAGGTGGCCGCCGCCGGGGACGGCGCGCAGCGCGGCCGCCAGGACGGCCGGGTCCGCGGTCAGCTGCTGGCCCGCGACCGTGATCGTGACCGGTCCCGCCAGCACGCCGCGGGCCTGCGCGACCACCCGGTCGACCTCGGCGCCGCCGATGCGCGGCGCGGTCTGCCGCAGCGGCAGCTCGACCGGACCGCTGCCGGCGTGGGCCAGGGTCGCCGCCACGGCGGCCACCGCGCCGGGCCGGTCGAGCGTGGTCCCGGTGCGGGGGGTCACCGGCAGCGCGGTGGTCCCGTCGAGGCGCAGCCCGCCCTCGACGGGCGCGCGGTCGACCTGCGCGGCCCAGCCGTCGGCGGCGTGGGACAGCGCGGCCCGGTCGTAGCGCAGCGCCCACGGGACGTGGACCGCGTGCAGGTGGCGCAGGACCGGACCGAGGAGCTGCCCTACGGGGTTGCCGTGGCGCCCGGCGGCGAGCAGCGCCGCGGTGGTGGCCCGCTCGTCGGCGGCGACGCCGACGCCCGCCGGCCGTAGCGTGAACCGCGCCTGGCCCGCGCGGAGCGGGAGCGGCGCGCGCTCCAGCCTCACCGCCGTGGCCGCGACCGCGCCGCGCACGGCCGCCCGCGGGCGGCCGGACACGGCCACGCCGTCGATCCGTACCCCGGGCAGGACCCGGCCCCGGTAGGCCACCCGCTCGGTGACCGCGATCCCGAGCAGCAGGAACAGCACGCAGGCGCCGCACAGGCCGGCGAGCACGACCGGCCCGGGCGCCCCATTGGTGCGCCCGCGGGGCGCGAGCCCCCGCCGTGCGACGGCGAGGCGCGCACGGAGCCGGCCGGCCGCGCCGCCGAGCCCGGTCAGCAGTGCCGGGGCGGCGGCGGACGACCGGGGGGCACGCCTGGGGAGGCGTCCGCCGAGGGGGACGAGCTCGGCGAGCCGGGGGAGGCGCTCGCCGAGCTGGCGGACCGGAAGCATCCACGCAGTCTATGCCGGAACCGGTAAAAACTCCCCTCGCGGGCGGGCCGGGCCCGGGGTCAGGTCCGCCCGCCGGGCGGCACCTCGCGCCTCCCGCCGCCGTCGCCCACCAGCGCGCCGTCACCGGCAAGGGCGGCGTGCTCGTGCCCGTCACCGGGGCCTGGCGAGCTCGGGGCGCGGCCGAACTGGGTCTCGTACAGCTCGGCGTAGAGCCCGCCGGCGGCCAGCAGCTCGGCGTGGTTGCCCTGCTCGACCACGCGGCCGGCGTCGAGGACCAGGATGCGGTCGGCGCGCACGATGGTGGACAGGCGGTGGGCGATCACCAGGCTGGTGCGGCCGGCGAGGGCCTCGGCGAGGGCCTCCTGGATGTGCACCTCCGACTCGGAGTCGAGGTGGGCGGTGGCCTCGTCGAGGATCACGATCGCCGGGTCGGCCAGGAGCAGGCGCGCGATCGCGAGGCGCTGCTTCTCGCCGCCGGAGAGGCGGTAGCCGCGCTCCCCCACGATCGTGTCCCAGCCCTCGGGCAGGCCCTCGACCAGGTCGACGATGCGGGCGGCGCGGCAGGCGGCCGCCACCTCCTCGAGGGTGGCCTCCGGCTTGGCGTAGCGGAGGTTGGCCAGGATGCTGTCGTGGAACAGGTGCGGGTCCTGGGCGACCAGGCCGATCGCGCCGCGCAGGCTCTCCAGGGTGAGGTCGCGGACGTCGACGCCGTCGATCCGCACGGCGCCCGCGTCCACGTCGTAGATCCGGGCGACCAGCATCGCCGTGGTGGTCTTGCCGGCGCCGGACGGCCCGACGAGCGCGACCAGCTCCCCCGGCTCGGCGGTGACGCTGATCTCGCGCAGCACCGGCCCCGCGGACCGCTGGCCGTCGTCCCCTGTCGACCGGGGGGCGCCACTCGAGCCCCCCGGACCCCCCACCTGCCCCGGGGACCGTGCCGGCGGGCTGGTCGCGGACTCGCCCGGCCTGCCGCCGAGCAGGCTGGCGATGGAGGAGTCGTCCGCGCTCGGGTAGGAGAAGCGGACCCGATCGAACTCGATGCGCCCGGTCGGGTCGAGCAGGTCGCGCGCGCCGGGCCGGTCGGCGATCGGGCTGGGGTGGTCGAGCACCTCGAAGACCCGCTCGAAGGAGACGAACGCGCTCATCACGTCGATGCGCGCGTTGGTCAGGGCGATCAGCGGGCCGTAGACCTGCCCGACGTAGGCGGCGAGGGCGACCACGTCCCCGGCCTGCAGGCGGTCGGCGAGCACCAGCCGCGCCCCGAGCCAGTAGACCACCGCGGTGCCGACGGCCGCGACCAGGCCGAGGGCGATGAAGAAGGTGCGTCCCACCATGGCGGCGCGCACGCCGATGTCGCGTACCTTGGCGGCCTTGTCGGAGAACTCCCCCAGCTCCCGCTCGCGCCGGCCGAACAGCATCACCAGCAGCGCCCCGGCCACGTTGAAGCGCTCCTGCATGGTGGTGTTCATGGCGGCGTTGAGGTTCATCGACTCGCGGGTGATCTCCTGCAGCCGCTTGCCGACCCGCTTGGCCGGGACCAGGAACAGCGGCAGCACCACCAGCGCCACCAGGGTGATGCGCCAGTTCAGCAGGAACATGGCCCCCAGCGTCGTGGCCAGGCCGATCACGTTGGAGGCGACCGAGCCCAGCGTGCCGGTCAGCGCCCGCTGGGCGCCGACCACGTCGTTGTTCATGCGGCTGACCAGGGCGCCGGTCTGGGTGTGGGTGAAGAACGCCAGCGGCTGCCGCTGGACGTGGTCGAACAGGGAGGTGCGCAGGTCGTAGATGAGCCCCTCGCCGACGCGGGCGGAGATCCAGCGCTGCGCCAGCGAGAGCAGGGCGTTGGCGAAGGCCACCCCGATCGCCGCCAGGGCGATCACGTCGACCAGGTGGAAGCTGTGGCGCGGGATGGCGTCGTTGATCAGGGTGCGGACCAGCAGGGGCGGGACGACCCCGAGCAGCGCCAGCAGCCCGATGGTGGCGAGGAAGGCGAGCATGTGGAGGCGGTACGCGCGGGCATAGCCCCAGACGCGCCGGACCACCCCGCGCGACAGCTTGGTGCCAGGCTCGATGTCGACCTGGCGGTACATCCTCCACATCATGTCGGCGGTTCAAACCGACGAGGGTGACGGTTCATTCCGGGGCCGGCCGCGGCCCGCCGGCTCACTCGCCGAAGAGGTGGACCTTGCTGGCGGGCGGGATGGTGATCTTCACCGGCGTGCCGAACCCGGTGAAGTCGGCGGTGACGGCCACCGCCGGGGCGCTGCGCAGGCGGTCCTTCTCGAGCTGGTAGCGGATGCGGCGCAGGTAGCCGAAGCCGTCGAGCCACATGTCCATGGTCATCGAGGTCATGTTGAGCTGCTGGAAGCGCAGGCGCCGCTCGGGCGCCAGCTCGCGGCCCACCTTGAGCAGGTCGGTGGTCATGCGGTAGCCGCGCACCGGCCCCAGGCCGCCGATGACGGTCGAGCCCAGGTCCTCGGCCTGGCCGGTGAGCCCGTTCAGCAGCAGCAGCTCGGCCACCGGGTCGCTGGCGGCCGGGAGGCGCGCGTTGGCGAGCAGCAGCTGGCGCTGCTCGACCGGGAGGTTGGCGACGTTGGCGCCGACCCAGGGCTTGCCGGCGGCGAAGTGGGCGAGCCGCGGGCTCTTGACGTAGTAGACGTCGCCGACGTGGACCACGGCCATGCCGCCCTCGTCGTTGGGCAGCGTCAGCGTCAGCGTGCCCGCCTTCTTGGGCAGGTCGAACGAGCCCTTGCCGGCGATCTGCTCCGGCTCGCCGCCGACCACCGCGGCGGTGATCCGCATCTGCACGGTGCCGGCCTTGACGATCTTGTCCCTGCCGGCGAGGACGGCGCGCAGCGGCTCCGGGTCGAACGGGACCGTCGGCGGCAGCGTGGTGGTCGAGGCGGGGATGGTCGCGACCGGCGGGGTCGGGTGCGACAGGTTGGGGTCGAGCTTGTAGTTGCAGCCCGCCATCAGCAGGCAGGTGACGGTCGCCAGAAGCCCGATACCACGTCGCACGCCAGTCTGCTCCCTCGTCGCGCCAGGGGACGTCAGAGGAGAATTCTGCCTCTCTTACTAGAACTGCGCGATTCTGCCGCGATGCCCGGTCCTTGACCGGGCTTCCTGAGGTCCTGCCCCACCACTACCACAGCGCCGCGAGGACGGGTAATCGCGGCATTGCTCGCCCTGTTGCCGATTTCGCTCCTTTCGGGACCTAGTTATCGAAGCGATACCCACCCGTGCCCGCCCTGTATGCCCGGTTGGCCGGATAGGGGCAACTCATGGGCTAGAGTCCCCAGACCACTACGACCGCGCTCGTCCGCATGCAATTCCCCTGGTCGCGTGCGCGAGCTTCCCCCACGGGCAGGTCGGCTGACCGCCAACGACAGCGAGAGGTGTTGAGGGATCGCTCATGCAGAGGCGTGTTTTCGTCATCCTGGTCCTGGCCCTGTTCGTCGCCGCCATCCCGCGCGCCGCGTTCGCCCACTTCCCTGAGATCCAGGGCACCGAGGACTGCGACGGACACCTGAGCTACACCGTGACGGCCTGGAATGGTCCCACCCCGGAGAGCCGGACCAACTCCGACATCGGCGTCGAGGTCAACGGCACGCTGGTCCAGCACGGCTCCTTCTCGGTGGCGAACAACTTCCAGTTCACCGGCTCGGTCGAGCTGGGCTCGCCCCAGACGGCCCACATCAAGGCCACCGCGCTGGCCCCGTGGGGCAGCGGCGTCGCACCCGGGCAGTCGCGCAGCGCCACCGTGAAGGCGCCGACCAACTGCGAGACCACCACCACGGTCGGGCCGCCCACCACCGTCGCGCCGAGCAGCAGCGTGGCGCCCTCCACGACCACCGCCGTCGGCGGGCTGCCCTTCACCGGCAAGAGCACCGTGCCGATGCTGGTCGTCGGCCTGGTCCTGGTCGCCGGTGGCGCCACCTTCGTGATCTCCGGCAGGCGCCGCGGCCTGTCCAGCTGATCCCGACCCGACGATCCGAGCGGCGCCCACGAGAGCGGGCGCCGCTTCGCGTTGGCCGACCCCCGGCCTTACGGGCGGGTGAGGGGCGCGTAGCGCAGCAGTAGGCGCTTGCGGCCGAGGCCTGGGAAGTCCACCTCGGCGGTCGCCCGGTCGCCCTGGCCGGAGACGGCGACCACCTCGCCCTCACCCCACTGGCGGTGGACCACCGCGTCGCCCGGCGCCAGGCCCAGGTCGAGCGCGCCGCGCTGCTGGTCGGCGAGGCGGGCGGCGGGGCTGGCCGGCGCACCTGACGGCGCGCGGCCCCGCGACCCCGCGCGCGGGCCGACCGACGATCGCCCGCCGCCGAACGCCGGGCTGGCGTCGCCCCAGCCCGAGGGCGACCAGGAGGAGCGGCGCTTTGCGGACGGCGAGGCGGCGACCGTGACCAGCTCGTCGGGGACCTCCTTGAGGAACCGCGAGGGCAGGTTGTAGTTGGTCGCGCCGAACAGCGAGCGGCTCCAGGCGTGCGACAGGTAGAGGCGCTCCCGCGCCCTGGTGATGCCGACGTAGGCGAGGCGGCGCTCCTCCTCGAGGTCGCGCGGCTCGGTCAGCGAGCGGATGTGGGGGAAGACGTTCTCCTCCAGCCCCACCACGAACACCACCGGGTACTCCAGCCCCTTGGCGGTGTGCAGCGTCATCAGGGTCACCGCGGTGCTGCCCGACTCGACCTCGTCGGCATCGCTGACCAGCGCGATCGACTCGAGGAACTCGGCGAGGCCGCCGTCGGGCTCGCGCTCGGCGAACTCCTCGGCCACCGAGCGCAGCTCGCGCACGTTCTCCACCCGGCCCTGGCCCTCGATCGAGTCGTCGGCCTCCAGCTCGCGCATCAGCCCGGACAGCGACCAGGCGTCCTCGACCAGCTGGGCGGGCGGGCGCCCCTCGTCCATGCCGGTCTTCAGCTCGTCGAGCACCGCCACGAAGTCGGCGACGGCCCGGGTCTGCCGGTTGCCGACGCCCGGCACCTCGCCGGCGCGCCGCAGGGCGTCGATGAAGTCGATGCCTTCCTCGCGGGCGAAGTTGTCGAGGTAGCGCTCGGAGGTCTCGCCGACGCCCCTGCGGGGCACGTTGAGCACGCGCTGCAGGCTCACCGTGTCGCGCGGGTTGACGGTGGCCTTGAGGTAGGCGAGCAGGTCCTTGACCTCGCGGCGGTCGTAGAACTTGACCCCGCCGACCACCTTGTAGGGCAGGCCGGCCTTGACGAACACCTCTTCCAGCACGCGCGACTGGGCGTTGGTGCGGTAGAAGACGACCACCTGGCCGTAGTCGTGGCCGCTCGAGCGCAGGCGCTCGATCTCCTCCACCACCCAGGCCGCCTCGTCGTGCTCGTTCTCCGCCTGGTAGCGCACGATCGGGTTGCCCGCCCCGAGCGCGGTCCACAGGTTCTTCGGCTTGCGCTCGAGGTTGTTGGCGATCACCGCGTTGGCGGCCGAGAGGATCGTCTGGGTGGAGCGGTAGTTCTGCTCCAGCATGATGACGGTGGCCTCGGGGTAGTCGGCCTCGAAGTCGAGGATGTTGCGCACGGTGGCGCCCCGGAAGGCGTAGATGCTCTGGTCGCCGTCGCCCACCACCGAGAGGTTGCGGCTCTCGGCGGTGAGCAGCTTGAGCAGCTCGTACTGGGCGACGTTGGTGTCCTGGAACTCGTCGACCAGCACGTAGCGGAAGCGCGCCTGGTACTCCGCGAGCACCTCCGGGTGCTCGCGGAACAGCCGCACCGTCTGCATGATCAGGTCGTCGAAGTCGACCGCGTTCGACTCGACCAGGCGGCGCTGGTAGAGCTTGTAGGCCTCGGCGACCTTCTTGTCGAACCAGGTCATGGCGATGTCGGCGTAGCCGTCCGGGTCGCGCAGCTCGTCCTTGGCCGCGCTCACCGCGTGGCGGACGGCCCGCGGCGCGAGCCGCTTGGGGTCGAGGTCGAGCTGGCGGCAGACCGCCGTCATCAGGCGCTCGGCGTCGCTCTCGTCGTAGATGGTGAAGTTGGAGCCGTAGCCGAGCGGCGCGCCGCTGCGGCGCAGGACGCGCACGCAGGCGGCGTGGAAGGTCATCACCCACATCGCCTTGACCACGGGCCCGACCAGGTGGCGCAGGCGCTCCTGCATCTCCCTGGCCGCCTTGTTGGTGAAGGTGATGGCGAGGATCGCGGTCGGCGGCACGCCGAGCTCCTTGACCAGGTGCGCGACCCGGTGGGTGAGCACGCGGGTCTTGCCGGAGCCGGCGCCCGCGACGATCAGGGTCGGCCCGTCGGTGGCGAGCACCGCCTCGCGCTGGGGGTCGTTGAGGCCGTCGAGCAGGTCGGGCGCGCCGTCGGCCGCGTGGTCGGAAAGGTGGGGTGTGTCCATCACGCCCCGAGTATATGGGCCGCCGGCGACCCTCATCGGCGTTCGCCGCAGGCGAGTTGGTCGTCGTACGCTGGCGAGCGGCCCAGCCCCACCCGACGAGGAGCGCGATGACCGCACCCGCGCTGTCCGTGCTGGGCCTGCGCAAGGCGTTCGGGGCCAAGCTGGCGGTGGCCGGCATCGACCTCGAGATCCCGCACGGCAGCTTCTTCGGCCTGGTCGGGCCGAACGGCGCCGGCAAGACGACCACCCTGCGCATGGTCACCGGGCTGCTGCGGCCGGACGCGGGCATGGTGCTGGTCGACGGCATCGAGGTGTGGCGCGACCCGGTCGAGGCGAAGCGCCGCATCGGCGTGCTGCCGGAGGACCTGCGCCTGTTCGAGCGGCTCACCGGCACCGAGCTGCTGACCTACAACGGGCTGCTGCGGGGCATGCCGGCGGCGACGGTGGCGGAGCGCCGCGACGAGCTGCTCGAGGTGCTCGGCCTCGACGACGCCGCCGGCGGCCTGGTGGTCGACTACTCGCACGGGATGCGCAAGAAGCTCGCCCTCGCCGCCGCGCTGCTGCACGCGCCCCGGGTGCTCTTCCTCGACGAGCCCTTCGAGGCGATCGACCCGGTGTCGGCGCGCACCATCCGTGCCCTGCTGGAGCGCCACGTCGCTTCCAACGCGACGGTGGTGTTCTCCAGCCACGTGATGGAGCTGGTCGAGCGGCTCTGCGACCGCGTCGGGGTGATGCACGCCGGCCACCTGATCGCCGCCGGCCCGATCGACCAGGTACGCGGCGGGCGCTCCCTCGAGGACGCCTTCGTCAGCCTCGTCGGCGCGGACGAGCATGACCCCGGTGAGCTGGACTGGCTGGGCGCGCCGCTGGCGGCCGAGCCGCGAGGCGGGGAGCGGTAGCGAGCCTTGCCAGGACTGCGACGACGGTCCCCCAACCGTCGGAGTCCACCGGCAGCCGGACCGGCGCAGGCTCCGTCCCCCCGCCTCACGGATAGGGGTTGATGCTCGGCGAGCGGCGGCCGCAAACCTGCGGCGCGACACGTTTGCGACTCCGGTTGGTCACCGCCTTGAAACGTTGGCCGGTTTCCGCCTGGGTGCCGGACGTAGGCGCAGCGTGGGACCATTGCCACCCGGCGGCAACCGGCCAACGTATTCGGCGGCGGTTCCCTGGTTACATTCGGCCCCGGAGGAGCCGCGGGCAGGGGCGGCTGCGTCGAGCGAGAGGAGCGGCCGTGCGCGACGAGACGAGCGGCCGGCTGCGGGGGCCGGCCGTCACCGGGCGGGTGGGCGGTCTGGTCTACGGCGGCGACTACAACCCCGAGCAGTGGCCGGAGGCCGTGTGGCGCAGCGACGTCCAGCTCATGCGCGAGGCCGGGGTGAACCTGGTCACGGTGGCGGTGTTCGCCTGGGCGCGGCTCGAACCGGAGCCGGGCAGCTACCGCTTCGACTGGCTCGACCCGCTGCTCGACCTGCTGCACCACAACGGGATCGCCGCCGACCTGGCCACCGCGACCGCCTCGCCGCCGGCGTGGCTGGCGCGCCGGCACCCGGAGAGCCTGCCGGTCACCGCCGACGGGGTCACCCTCTGGCCGGGCAGCCGGCAGCACTTCTGCCCCAGCTCCCGCGCCTACCGCGAGGCGGCCAGGGCGCTGGTCGAGCGGCTCGCCGCGCGCTACGCCGAGCACCCCGCGCTGGCCATGTGGCACGTGGGCAACGAGTACGGCTGCCACGTCAGCGCCTGCTGGTGCGACGCCTCGGCGGCGGCGTTCCGTACCTGGCTGCGGCACCGCTACGAG
Organism: Actinomycetes bacterium; assembly: GCA_036377075.1. Taxonomy (GTDB): domain Bacteria; phylum Actinomycetota; class CALGFH01; order CALGFH01; family CALGFH01; genus DASUZB01. The sequence continues at coordinate 88,964 of DASUZB010000105.1, forward strand.
ACCCTGGAGCGGCTCAACCAGGCCTGGGGCACCGACTTCTGGAGCCAGCACTACGGCGACTGGGAGGAGATCAACCCGCCCCGCGCGACGCCCTCCATCCCCAACCCCGCCCAGGCGCTCGACTTCCGCCGCTTCTCCAGCGACGCCCTGCTGGAGTGCTACCGGGCCGAGCGCGACGTGCTGGTCGCCGCGACCCCCGAGGTCCCGGTGACCACCAACTTCATGAGCTGGTTCAAGCCGCTCGACTACTGGGCCTGGGCGCGCGAGGTCGACGTGGTGGCCGACGACAGCTACCCCGACCCGGGCGACCCCGAGGCCCACGTGCGCACGGCCGCCGCCTGCGACCTGATGCGCTCGCTCGGCGGCGGCCGGCCCTGGATGCTGATGGAGCAGGCGCCCGGCGCGGTCAACTGGCGCAGGCGCAACCTGCCCAAGCCGCCGGGGCGGATGCGCCTGGGCAGCTACCAGGCGCTCGCGCGGGGCGCCGACGGGGTGATGTTCTTCCAGTGGCGCGCGTCGCGCGCCGGCGCCGAGAAGTGGCACAGCGCGATGGTCCCGCACGACGGCACCGGTGGCCGCGTCTGGGACGAGGTGGTCCAGCTCGGCGGCGAGCTCGGCCGCATCGGCGCGGTCGCCGGCTCGACCGTCAGGGCCGAGGTGGCCGTCGTGTTCTCCTGGGAGAGCTGGTGGGCGCTGGAGCTGCCCGCCCGCCCCAACGCCGACCTGCGCCAGGTCGACCTGGTGCTCGACTGGTACCGGCCGCTGTACGCGGCCAACCTGGCGGTCGACTTCGTCCCGCCCGACGCGCCGCTGTCCGGCTACAAGCTGGTGCTGGTGCCGGCCTGCTACCTGCTCCGCGACGCCGCCGCGGCCAACCTGGAGCGCTTCGCCCAGGGCGGCGGCACCCTGGCGGTCACCTTCGCCAGCGGCCTGGTCGACGAGCACGACCAGGTCAACGCGCACGGCTACCTCGGCCTGCTCGGCGAGGTGCTCGGCGTCGCCGTCGACGAGATCGTCCCCATGGCCGAGGGCGGGCGGCAGGCGGTCGCCTGGGACGGCCGCGACTACCCGTGCCGCGACCTCTGCGACGTGCTGACGGTGCGCGACGCCACCACCTTGGCCACCTTCACGGACGACTACTACGCCGGGCGGCCGGCCGTGACCCGGCGGGTGGCCGGGGCCGGGACCGCCTGGTACGTCGCCGCCCGGCCCGGTCCGGAGCTGGCCGCCGCGCTGGTGGAGGCGCTGTGCCGTGACGCGGGCGTGCGCCCGGGCTCGTGGGCGGGCAGCGGCGTCGAGGCGGTCCGCCGCGAGCGCGACGGGCGGCGCTTCCTGTTCCTGCTCAACCACGGCGCCGGGGCGGCCGAGGTGCCGCTCCCCGGCGCCTGCCGCTCGCTGCTCGACGGCGGGCGGGAGCTGGGCACGGTGACCCTCGAGCCCGGCGGGGTGGCGGTGCTGGAGGAGGTGGGCGGGTGAGCCCCGGGGCGACGGTGCCGTCGCGGCTGGCCGCCGCGGCGGGCTCGGGCGCCTGGCTCGCGTTCCGCGCCCCCGGCCGGGCCAACCTGATCGGCGAGCACACCGACTACAACGACGGCTTCGTCCTGCCGGTCGCCCTCGACCTCGCCACCTGGGTCTGCGGCCGTCCCGCCGACGGGGTGCTGCGGCTCGACTCGCTCGACCGGCCGGGCACCGTCGAGGTGGACCTGGCCAGCGGCGCCGGGCCCGACGAGGGCTGGGGCCGCTACGTCACCGGGGTGGTGCGCGCGCTGCGCGACGCCGGCGCGGCGCTGCGCGGCTTCGCCGGCGTGCTCGCCTCCGACCTGCCGGTGGGCGGCGGGCTGTCGTCCTCGGCCGCGCTGGAGCTGGCGGTGGCCCGGGCGGTGCTCGCCGAGGAGCTGCCCCCCACGGAGCTGGCCCGCATCTGCCAGCGAGCCGAGAACCACTACGTCGGCATGCGCGTGGGCGTCATGGACCAGCTCGCCTCCGCGTCGGGCCGGGCCGGCCACGCCCTGCTGGTCGACTGCCGCAGCCTGGCGGTGCGGCCGGTGCCATTCCCGAGCGCTCTCCGTGTGGTGGTGATCGACTCGGCGGTGCAGCGCGAGCTGAGCGACAGCGCCTACAACCAGCGCCGCGCCCAGTGCGAGCAGGCGGCGGAGGCCCTCGGCGTGGCGGCCCTGCGCGACGCCGACGCCGCCCTGCTGGAGCGCCACCGGGACCGGCTCGACCCGGTCGTCTACCGGCGCGCCCGCCACGTGGTCACCGAGGACGCGCGGGTCCTCGAGGCCGCCCGGGCGCTCGAGGCCGGGGCGGTGGCCGAGCTGGGTCCCCTGTTCGCCGCCGCCCACCGCAGCATGGCCGAGGACTACGAGGCCTCCATCCCCGAGCTGGACCTGCTGGTCGAGCTCGCCACCGCGACCCGCGGGGTGGCCGCCGCGCGGCTCACCGGGGCGGGGTTCGGCGGCTGCACCGTCAACCTGGTCGAGGCCGACAGGGCGGAGCAGGCGGCCGCCGAGGTCCTGGAACGCTACCGCGCCGCGACCGGCCGCCAGGGCCGCGCCTGGGTCTGCAGCCCCGCCGACGGCGCCGGCCCGGCGGAGCGGCGCTGAGCTGGCTGGCTGAAGCGAGCTAGTCCCGCCGCCAGGCGCTACGGTTCAGGGATGATCCGCCACTTCGCGCTGCTGAAGCTGAGCCTGGTCCGCAACGGCCTCAAGCTCGGCTGGCAGCAGGTGGTCGGTCTGGTCGTTGGCGCGCTGGTGGCGCTACCGCTGTCGCTCTCCGCAGCGGCCCTGCTCGCGGTCGCGCCCCGCACCCAGCCGCGGCTCGGCGAGGCGCTGCTGGTCGCGCTGTTCCTGCTGCTCGCGTTCGGCTGGGTGGCCGGGCCGCTGGTCGCCTTCGGCACCGACGAGACCCTCGACCCGTCGCGGCTCGCCCTGCTGCCGCTGCGCCCGCGGCAGCTGATGCCCGGCCTGCTGGCGGCCTCGAGCGTCGGCATCACCCCGGTCGCGACCCTGATCGTCCTCGCCGGCGCGGTGGTGGGCTTCGCGCCGCTCGGCCTCGGCCTGCCGCTGGTGGTCGCGGCCGCGCTCGCCCAGTTCCTCCTGTGCGTGGTGGGCAGCCGGGCGGTCACCACCGCCCTGTCGACCGTGCTGCGCTCGCGCCGCGCCCGCGACCTCTCGATCGTCCTGTTCAGCCTCGCCCTGCTCGGCGTCGGCCTCGGCGGTCCGCTGTTCAGCGCGCTGCTGCGGGCGCTGTCGCACGGCGAGGGCCGCACCCTGCTGGCGCTGGGACGCTGGCTGCCCCCTGGCCTGGCCGCCGGCGCCATGATCGACGCCGCCAAGGGGCGGCTGGCCGCCGCGACCGGCGAGCTGGCCGCCACCGCCGCGGTCGTGGCGGCGCTCGGCTGGGCCTGGCTGGCGGCGACGCGGCGGCTGGCCACCAGCGCCGAGCCGCGGCCGGGGGCCGGCGAGCGGCCGGGCGACCTGTTCCCGCGCCTCGCCGGGTTCCTGCCCCGCGACCGCGTCGGCGCGGTCGCCGCCAAGGAGCTGCGCTACGCCTTGCGCGAGCCCCGGCTGCGGGTGGGCTGGATGTTCGCCTGGCTGTTCGCGCTGGTCCTGCCGGTGGCGGTCGCGCTGGCCGGCCCGCTGCGCCGGCCGCAGCTGGTGCTGGTGGTGCCGGCGCTGGTCTGGCTGACCAACGTCAACACCCTCAACCAGTTCGGCTTCGACGGCCGCGCCTACTGGATGCACGTGGCCGCGCCCGACGACCCCAAGGCCGACCTGCTCGGCAAGAACCTCGCGGCGGCCCTGCTGACCTTCCCACTGGTGCTGCTCGACGGCCTCGCCCTGGCGGCGCTGACCGGCGGCTGGGCCTACCTCCCCGTCGCCCTCGGCGTCGGCGCCGGGCTGCTGGCCACCATGCTCGGCGTCGGCAACTACGCCTCTGTGCGGGTGCCGCAGCCCCTGCCGGAGATGACCGGCAACCTCTGGGGCCTGGGCAGCACCGGCCAGGGCGCCGCCACCGCGCTGGTCCAGCTCGCCGCCTTCTCGGTGCAGAGCGCGATGATCACCCCGGTGGTCGCGCTGGTGCTGGTCGGGCTCGCGGTGTGGCCGCCCGCGCTGGTCGCCGCGCCCCTGCTCGGCGTCGGCTACGGGCTGGTCCTGTGGCAGGCCGGCCTGCGTCTCGGCGCCGAGTGGCTCGCCGGCCACCAGCCGGAGCTGCTCGACGCGCTCAACCCCCGCCGTGTCGCCGGACGACCTCGGATGGTGGGGTTAGCCGGTCGTCCG
>DASUZB010000106.1:0-7255 GCA_036377075.1 Actinomycetes bacterium
GTCAGCGTGGCCGTGCTCGGCGTCAGCATCGTCCTTGTCATGGCGCGGTACCTGGCGGCCACCGACCCGGTCGGGCGCCAGCAGCTCAAGTGGCTGGCCGGCGGCGCGTTCCTGTCCGGCGGCCTGGCGCTGGCGCTGTGGTTCCTGCCCCAGCTCGTGCGGGGCGAGGGCCTGCTGCCCGCGGACTGGCTCGGCTTCTCGGGTGTGCCGCTGGTGGCCGGGCTGACCGTGGCGGTGCTGCGCTACCGGCTGTTCGACGTTGACCGCATCATCAGCCGCACGCTCGCCTACGGGCTGCTGACGGTGCTGCTCGGCGGCGGCTACGCCGGGGTCGTCCTCGGCCTCGGCCAGGTCGTCGGGAGCGACAACAGCCTGGTCGTGGCGGCGGCGACCCTGGCCGTGGCGGCCGCCTTCCAGCCGGCCCGCCGCCGCGTCCAGGCCGTGGTGGACCGGCGCTTCAACCGCCGCCACTACGACACCGTGCAGACGATCGCCGCCTTCAGCGCCCGCGTCCACCAGCAGCGCGACCTGCACGCCCTGACCGCCGAGCTGCTCGCGGTGGTCGACCAGACCATGCAGCCCACCGGGACGGTGCTGTGGCTGCGGCCTGCCCCGGCGCCGCGGGCGCCCGGCGGGGCCACGCCGCCGCGGACCCGCGGAGGGTAGCGGCAAGCCCGGCGGTCCCGTCGCTGTCGTCCGGATTGGGGGTGATAGAGTCGCCTGCCAGACGGCCGAGCATGGGTCCGGGGCCCGAGCAGCAGAGCGGTAGCCCCGGATCGACGAAGGGGGTCCGGGGCTCGAGCAGCGGAGCGGTAGCCCCGGGTTGAAAGGGGGCACCATGGTCGACGAGCGCGGGGATCCCTGGGAGCACGATCCCGGACCGATGGCGGCAAGCGGCTGGGCGGCGCTGTTCGCCGAGACACCGAACTACCGGGGGCTCGGGGTGGCGGTGGTCGGCCGTGAGGCGTTCCGCTGGCACCACGGCCCGATGTTCTACCGGGGCCGCCTCGACGGCTCCGCCAGGGTGGTGGTGGTCGGCCAGGAGGGCGCGCAGGACGAGTCGCTGTCGCACCGCTCGTTCACCGGCGGCACCGGCGCGCGCATGCAGCACCTGCTGCACCACCTCGGCCTGGACCGCTCCTACCTGTTCCTCAACTCGTTCGTCTACCCGATCTTCGGCCAGTACACCGACGACCTGCGCCCGCTCGCCCAGGACCCGCGCTCGCCCATCGTCGGCCACCGCAACCGCATCCTCGACAAGGCGGTCGTCGACGGCGACGTGCGGCTGGTGGTCGCCGTCGGGCGCGCCGCCAAGGAGTCGATCGCGACCTGGGCCAAGGCGCACGGCGGCAGCGCCGATCCCGACCACCTCGAGCACGCCACGCCCGGCTCCCTGCCCGGCAGGCTCCGCCTCGTCGGGGTGCTCCACCCCGGCTCGGTCTCCGGTGGCTCCACCGACGCCATCAAGGCCGACTTCCAGCGCGCCTGCGACCTGGTCAAGGGATGGCTGGCCGCCGACCCGGGCTGGCTGCCCGCCGACCCCGGCATGGCGCGCGACCTGAACGCGCCCTACCAGTACGAGTCGGCCGCCCTCCCCTTCCGCGACTTCCCCTTCGCCACCTGCCCGCGCCTGGGCCGCGGCGGCACCTCCAGCAACCGCACCGACGACCAGCGCGGCATCCGGCTGTTCTCCGCCAACGGCAAATACGACGCCCACGGCGCCAACCTGCGCGACCCGTCCACCGCGGCGGGCAGCCACACCGGCTACCGCGCCGACCCCGGCGACCTCCCCTACGAGCCGCCGCGGGCGGCGCCGACCGCCTTCGACCCGGGCCCGCCGGCCAACCTGGCGCGCCTCCTGCTCGGCCACGAGCCCGGCTTTGCCTGGCCCGACTTCGCCGCGCTCGGCGTCACCTCCCACGCCTCCTTCGGCACCGGGCCGGTCTACCGCGGCCGCTTCAGCGACCTCAGCCTGGTCATCCTGGCGGACCAGGCCTCCGACGACGACCTGTTCACCGGTCGGGCGCTGTCCGGCGACGCCGGCCAGTTCCTCGACAGGTTCCTGTCCGCCGCCGGCCTCACCCGCAGCTACCTGGTGCTGCGCACGCTGCCGGTCGACACCCTCGACCTGAGCCAGGCCAAGCGCGACGACCTGGTCGACCAGCCGCAGGTCCGCGCCCTCCACCGCGAGCTGCTGCGGCGCGTCCGCGCCCAGAACCCGGACGTCACCGCGGTGCTGGCGCTGGGACCGGGCGCGCGGCGCCTGGCGCCGCAGGTCGTCCCGTCCGGCACCGAGGTGATCGAGCTCGCCGCGCACGGCGCGCCCGGCGCGGCGGCGTCCTGGCAGGCCGCGCTCGACCGGCTCGCCACCCGCGGCTACCCCAGGGACGTCGCCGATCCCCCGTTCAAACTCGGCTCCGGCCGCGGCCAGCTGCCGCGCATCGACCTGCCCTACGGCGCGCTGCGCTGGCTGGGGACCTCCGGCGACCGCGCCGTCCGCCCCACCGACCTCGACCTCGGCAGGCCCTCGCCCGACTACCTCAAGCTGTTCGTCCCCGCCTGGGTCGCCCAGCTGCCCCCGGCGCCGCTCACGCCCGCCGAGCAGGCGGCCGCCGACCAGCTGCAGAGCATCGCCATCGCCTGAGTGGAGCTACGGCTTGCGCGCCACCCCGCCGTAGACGGAGACCTGGGCGTCGGTCGGCCGGTCCGCCTCGCCGGTGGCGGGGTCGGGCCGCCAGTGCGGCAGCGAGACCAGGCCCGGGTCGACCAGGTCGAGCCCGTCGAAGAAGCGCTCGACCTCGGGCCGGGAGCGGACCCGCATGATCACGCCGCTCTTGCGGTAGACGGCGGCGACCCCCTCCCACGCCGCGGGGTCGAAGTCGCCGGTGAGGTGGGACAGGGCCAGGTAGCTGCCCGTGGGCAGCGCGTCGAGCAGCCGGCGGGCGACGCCGTACGGGTCGTCGGAGTCGGGGATGAAGTGCATGATCGCGATCAGCAGCAGCGCCACCGGCTGGTCGCGGTCGAGCGTCGCCAGCAGCTGCGGGGAGCTCAGGATCTGGTCCACGTCGCGCAGGTCGGCGTCGATGTAGGCGGTCCTGCCCGCTGGGCTGCTGGTGAGCCGGGCGCGCGCGTGCACCAGCACGATCGGGTCGTTGTCGACGTAGACGATCCGCGCCGTCGGCGTGACCTCCTGGGCGACCTCGTGCACGTTGGGGGAGGTCGGGATGCCGGTGCCGATGTCGAGGAACTGGCTGATGCCAGCCTCGGCGGCCAGGTAGCGGACCGCGCGCCGCAGGAAGGCGCGGTTCTCCCTGGGCGGGATCAGGCTGTTCGGGTTGGCCTGCATCCCCTGCGCGGCCGCCGCCCGGTCGGCGGGGAAGTTGTCCTTGCCGCCGAGGAGGTAGTCGTAGACGCGGGCGGGGTGGGGCCGGTCGGTGCGCAGGTCGGCCTGCGAGGGGTCGGAGCGGTCCGGGTCCGTCGAGGGTGTGTCCACCATGCCCACTCCTGCGCTCGGGATCGTTTGCTGGCATTCCGCCCGCACAGTATGAACCGGCCGCCGGGTGGTTTTGCCGCGTCGCCGGGGCACATACCGGAGGTCTGGCATGGACCGACGACAGGCCGGCGCCGCCCGCGGGCGGGTGGCCGGCGAGGAGGGATCGCTGTGCGAGGACTGGTGTCGGAGTTCAAGACCTTCGTGCTCAGGGGCAACGTGGTCGACCTGGCGGTCGGCATCGTGATCGGCGTCGCCTTCGCCGCGGTGGTGCAGGCGCTGGTCAAGGACCTGCTCACCCCGCTGATCGCCGCCATCTTCGGCCAGCCCGACTTCTCCGCCCTGACGTTCAAGGTCCACCGGTCGGTGTTCCGCTACGGGGACTTCCTCAACGCGTTGATCGCGTTCGTCACCATCGCCGCCGCGGTCTTCTTCTTCGTCGTCAAGCCGGTCAACGTGCTGACGGCGCGCTTCAGCCACAGTGAGACGCCCGAGCCGACCACCCGCAAGTGCCCCTTCTGCCTGATGGAGATCCCCCTCAAGGCGCGACGCTGCGCCTTCTGCACCATCGAGCTCGGCGCCGCGTAGGGCCTCGCCGCGTTCGTGGGTCCCGCGATGAACCCGTCGAGGGACATCGACATGTCCAGCACGGTCGAGGACATCGTTTCACTCCCCACGTCCTTGGGGCAGGTCGAAGCCGCGGGCGAGCATGCCGCGCTCGACCTCGGTGACCACCGTCTCGAGGACCTTGACCCGGGCGTAGCGCTTGGACTCCGCCTCGACGAGCTGCCAGCGGGCCAGCGGGTGGTCGGTGCGTTCCAGCATCTCCTCGACCGCCCGCTCGTAGGCAGGCCGCTGGTCGCGGTTGCGCCAGTCCTCCTTGCTCAGCTTCCACGACTTGAGCGGGTCGCGCTCGCGCCGCTGGAAGCGGCGCAACTGCTCCTTGTCGGAGATGTGCAGCCAGAACTTGACCAGGATCATGCCCTCGAGCACCAGCGAGCGCTCGAAGTCGACGATCTCGCCGTAGCCGCGGGTCCACTGCTCGACGGTGGCGAACCCCTCGACGCGCTCCACCAGCACGCGGCCGTACCAGGAGCGGTCGAGCACGGCCATGCCGCCCCAGCCGGGCAGCGCGGGCGAGAACCGCAGCAGGAAATGGTGGCGCTTCTCGTCGAAGGTGGGCGCCGCGAACGTGGCCACGCGGGCGTGCCTCGGGTCGAGCGGGGCGACCAGCCGGCGGATGGCGCCGCCCTTGCCGGCGGCGTCCCAGCCCTCGAACAGCACGCACACCGGCGGGCCGAGGCGCCCGTCGCCGAGCAGCCCCCCGAGGGCGAGGCGCAGCTCCAGCAGGCGGACCTGCGCCGCCGCCACCCGGCTCGCCTCCTCCTCGCGGCCGAGCTTGAGGCTCAGGTCGAGCTCGTCCAGCCTTCCCATGGAGGGATGGTGGCAGCCGAGCAGGTCAGCGGCAAGGACGCACCGCCACGGGACGGCGGTGGGCGGCGGCCGGGCTGAAGCGCGCCAGCCCGGACCGTCGCCCACCAGGTTCACCCGCCTGCCGGGCGCGCGGTCAGCGCCGCCGCATCGCGCCGCCCCGGCCGCTCACCGGGACGCGGCGCGCGCCGGCGCTGGTGGCACGCAGGGCACCGCCGGTGACCGCGAGCCCGCCGGCCGGCACGTACATCGCCTCGTCGAAGACGGTGCCGCTGGGCGGGTTGGCGACGGCGATCACCGGGTAGGCCCTGCCGCCGTTGGCGGCGGGGAACACCGAGGTGGAGATGTAGTCGCCGACCATGCGGCCCTGCGAGGTGTTGGCCAGCCACGAAAGCGTCATCGGGCCGGTCACCATCGTCGGGGCGCTCCAGGTGGAGCCGCCGTTGGTGGACGAGACGTAGCCGACGTCGAGCTGGCAGTTGGCCGCGGTGCAGTTGGCGACCGGGTAGAAGTAGTAGGTCAGGCCGATACGGGCGCTGCCCCCCGAGGTGGTGCGGTCGACGCCGATCCCGGGGATGAAGTGGTCGCGGCCGCTGTTGGTGGCGTCGATCGGCACCCGGGTCACCGCGCCCCAGGTGGTCTCGGTGGTCGACTTGCTCATGACGATGTCGTTGGCGCTGCAGTTCGAGCGGAAGCGGCAGTCCTGCCAGACGACGTAGGCGGTGCCGGCCGAGTCGATCTCGGCCGACGGCAGTGGCCCGCTGCGCAGGCCCCCGGCGACCGTGTGGGTCGTCACGTTGGAGACCAGCACGGTGGCCCGCCAGCTGGCGCCGCCGTTGATCGAGCGGAAGCTGCGGATCTGGGTCTCGTTGGCGTTGGCGATCGGCACCAGCACGGTGCCGTTGGGCCGCACCACCGGCTGGCCGCCGAGGCCGGTGGCGCTGTCGCCGGTGTTGAGCGCCGCCCCCCAGTTGAGCCCGCCGTTGGTGGACGTGCTCATCTTGATGCGGTTGCCGTCGGCGTTCTCGTCGAACTCGGTGTAGCAGTTGCCGAAGAACGGGCTCGCCGAGTTGTTGTCGCAGGCGATCCAGTTCTTGTCGAGGTTGCTGCCGGTCGCGGTGGTCACCGGGTTGCTCCAGGTCACCCCGCCGTTGGTGGAGCGGCTGGTGATCACGGCCACGCCGCGCACCGGGTTGTTGCGGATCGCCAGGGACGACACCAGCCAGACACCGGTCGGGGCGTTGTCCTGCGCCTCGAAGGCGACCGCCGGGTCGCTGACGCGGTCGTAGGGGCCGCCCTGGAAGGTGGTGATCCCGGGCAGGACCGTGGTCGTCCAGGTGGCGCCGCTGTTGCCCGAGCGGGCCACGGCGATGCCGCTGGCGCCGCCGTCGAAGAAGCGGCCGGTCTGGAACGCCGAGACGATGGTGCTGCCGGACGCGAAGGTGTCCGGCTCGACCTGGGTCGCGTGCTGGCTCGTCGGGTTGGTGAAGGTGTCGGTGCTGACCCTGGTCAGGGCGACGTTGGCGGCGGCCGGGATGGTGGTGAGCAGCGCCAGCGCCGCGATCACGGCGACGACGGCGAGGCGAGCGGGTTGCCTGGGCCGGACGACGAACCGCATGAAACCCCTCCTTTGGGCTACAGCAGGTCATCTGTCTAGCAGAGCGCAAACCGGAAGTAAAGGTTGCCTTGCTGAACCTGCCTGTCGGCGGCTGACGGCATGATGGCGCCGTGCGCGTGGCGGTGGTGCCCGACGACGCCGGCGGCGGTGGGCTGCTGCAGGAACTGGAGGACGACGGCAGCCCGGCCGGCCCGGTCGAGCGGGTCGACGATCTGGCGGGCGCGGTGGCGGACCGGGAGCGGGCCGGGCGGCCGCGCTGGGTGTGGGCCGCGACCGAGCAGGTCTACCCGGCGCTGCAGCGCGCCGGCGTGCGGCTGGCCCGCTGCCACGACCTTGCCCTGGTGGAGGCGTTGCTGCTCGGCCACGAGGGGCGCTGGGGCGCGCCGCGCTCCCTGGCGGCGGCGTGGGCGCGGCTGCGGGGCCGCCCGGTGCCGCCCGACCCGCCGCCCGGGCCGCCGCCCGGCCAGGCGCGGCTGTTCGAGCCGGACGGCGGCGGGCTGCCGCCGGGCGCGGAGCTGCTCGCCATCGTGGTGGCGGTGCACGGCGCGCAGCGCGGGCGGCTGCTCGAAGTCGAGCACCCGGAGCGGCTGGCGCTCCTGGCCGCGAGCGAGTCGGCCGGCGGGCTGGCCGCGGTGGAGATGCGCGCCGCCGGGTTGCCGTGGCGCGCCGAGGTGCACGAGGCCCTCCTGGCCGAGCTGCTCGGCCCGCGACCGGTC
>DASUZB010000107.1:0-17393 GCA_036377075.1 Actinomycetes bacterium
GCGCCAGGCCGGCTTCGGCCAGCTGACCTACCTGCTGGGCGGCGGCAACGCCACCGAGGCGGTAGCGGCGGTGAGCGCGGCGACGGTCGGGGCGTTGGTGGCCAGCCGCACCCGCCACCGGGTGGGCTGGCTGCTGGTCGCCCTGGGGCTGTCCCTCGCCGCCTCCGGCTTCTCCTTCTCGTACAGCCGCTACGGGCTGGTGGCGCGGCCGGGGGCGCTGCCTGCCGCCGGCTACCTGGCCGGGTACGCCAACGCAGCGGTGTTCGCCTCCCTCGCCTGCGCCGGCTTCGTGCTGCTGCTGACCCCGACCGGGTCGCTGCCGTCGGCCCGCTGGCGCTGGTGGGCCAGGGTCGAGGTGGCCGCGTTCCTGGTGGCCTTCCTGGCCTCGGCACTGGCGCCCAGGCCGCTGTACCCGGAGTACCCGGAGGTCCGCAGCCCGCTGGGCGTCCCGGCGCTGGAGCGGCTGCCGCTGGCGGCCGCCTTTCCGGTCGGCGCGGCGCTGATCCTGCTGGGGTTGGTGGTCGGGGCCGGGTCGCTGCTGCTGCGGTTCCGCCGCGCCCGGGGGCTCGAGCGGTTGCAGCTGCGCTGGCTGGCGGTGGGGGCGGCGCTGGCGGCGGTGGCGCTGCTCGCCGCCCTGGCGGTCCTGTTCGTCGGGCCCTCGGACAGCGCGCTCTTCCAGGCGGCCTTCGGGGTCTCCGTGGCCGTGCTGCCGCTGGCGACCGGCGCGGCGATCCTGCGCTACCGCCTCTTCGACCTGGACCGCATCGTCAGCCGCACGGTCGCCTACGGGCTGCTGACGCTGCTGCTGGGCGGCGGCTACGCCGCGCTGGCGCTCGCGCTGGGTCAGCTCGCCGGCCGGGGCTCCAGCCTGGCGGTGGCCGGCGCGACCCTGGCGGTGGCGGCGGCGTTCCAGCCCGCCCGCCGCCGCGTCCAGGCAGCGGTGGACCAGCGCTTCAACCGGCGCCGCTACGACGCCGCCCGGACGGTCGCGGCCTTCAGCGCCCGCCTGCGCCAGCAGGTGGACCTGGAGACCCTGACCAGCGAGGTGCTCGCCGTGGTCGACCAGACCGTGGAGCCGACCACGGCGTCGCTGTGGCTGCGGCCGCCGCCGCGGCGCCCGTGATCTGCCCGTCCGCGGGCGCAATCAAATCCACCCGGCCGTAGTTACCAGGAGGGCCGAAGGCGGCGACCCGCCGCGAATGGCCCGCCAGCTGCCATCTTCCAGCGAGGGGGCTTCGATGGCACACGCAGCCAGGACCCGCTTCATCCGGCTCGTCGTCGCCTTGGGGGTGCTGGCGTCGCTGCTCGCGGTCGCGTCCGCGGCGCAGGCGAACGCCGGCGGGAACGTCTACCGCCAGACGAACCTGGTCTCCGACATCGCCGGCGTCGCCCGGCTCACCGACCGCAACCTGGTCAACCCGTGGGGCGTGGCGGCCGGCCCGACCACCCCGCTGTGGGTGGCCGACAACGGCAGCGACGTCGCCACCATCTACCCCGGCGCCGTCAAGGGCTCGCCGCCCGCGATCGCCCCGCTGGTGGTGGACATCCCCGGCGGCGCGCCGACCGGGCAGGTCTACAACGGCACCGACGGCTTCGTGGTGCACTCCGGCAGCGCCAGCGGGCCCGCCCGCTTCATCTTCGACTCCGAGGCCGGCACGATCACCGGCTGGAGCCCCGCCGTCCCGCCGCCGGCGCCCTCGACCCAGGCCCAGCCGGCCGCGTCGGTCCCCGACGCGATCTTCAAGGGGCTGGCGATCGCCAGCAACCGCCAGGGGACGTTCCTCTACGCGGCCGACTTCCACCACGCCACCATCGACGTCTTCGACAGCGGCTTCAACCTGGTCCACCTGGCCGGCTCGTTCGACCCCCACGGCATCCCCGACGGGTTCGCGCCGTTCAACGTCCAGGAGCTGGGCGGCCGCCTCTACGTGGCCTACGCCATGCAGGACGCCGACAAGGAGGACGAGGTCGCCGGTGCCGGGCTCGGCTTCGTGAACGTCTTCGACACCAGCGGCCACTTCCTGCGCCGCCTGGCCGCCAGGGGGGCACTCAACGCGCCCTGGGGGCTCGCCATCGCCCCCAAGGGGTTCGGCCGCTTCAGCCGCGACCTGCTGGTCGGCAACTTCGGCGACGGGCGCATCAGCGCCTACGACCTCCGCTCGGGCAAGTTCCGTGGCCAGCTGAAGAACGAGGACGGCAGGCCGATCGAGATCGACGGGCTGTGGGCGCTGCGGTTCGGCAACGGCGTCACCGGCAGCCCGACCGACCTGCTGTTCACCGCCGGCATCGCCGACGAGGCGCACGGCCTGTTCGGCTCCATCCGCGCGGTCCACTAGGGAGCGCATGACCAAGGGCCGGGCCGTCCGGGGGGCGGCCCGGACCCTTCATCGGCTCAGATGCCGGCCGCCTCCGGCTCGGCGCGTGAGCCGGGCGCGGCGCTCGGGCCGGTGTCGGCGCCGAGGCCGATGCCCTGGTAGACGCCCGGGCGCGCGGAGCGCAGCCAGAGGCCGTAGGCGACCCCGACGACGGCCGCGACGGCGAAGGCGGCGGGCAGCGCCCACGCCTCGGTCGCGCCCGGCGCGACGCCGAGCAGCGTGGCGTAGTTGGCCACCCCGGCCCACACCATGCCGAGCAGGGCGAGCGTCGCCAGGGCGGGGGCGACCAGGCGCCGCCAGGCGTTCTCGCCCAGCGGGTAGCGGGCGAAGAACCTGATCACCGCGATCGAGGCGGCGGCGAGCAGGCACAGCACGCCGAACGCGCCGGTGGTGCCGAGCCAGAAGAACAGCCGGACCGTCGGGTCCCAGCCCGCCACCGCGTAGACGACGATGACGGCCAGGCCGAAGGCGGACTGGGCGAGCGAGGCGGCGCGCGGGGCGCCGGTGCGCGGCTGGGTCCGCCCCAGCGCGCCCGGCAGCACGTGCTCGCGGCCGAGCGCGAACATGTAGCGGCCGACCGCGTTGTGGAAGCTGACCATGGCGGCGAACAGGCTGGTCATGAACAGCACCGTGGCGATCTCGGCCATGGTGGACCCGGCCATCGAGAACAGCATGCCCGGCCCCTGCTCGCCGGCGACGGCCGCGACCTTGTCGTCGCCGTAGTGCACGCTCATCGCCCACGACGCCAGGGTGTAGACCGCGGCGATCAGGGCCAGCGAGGTGTAGGTGGCGACCGGGACGGTGCGGCGCGGGATCTTCGCCTCCTCGGAGAAGACCGCCGAGGCCTCGAAGCCGGTGTAGCCGAGCAGCGCGGTCACCAGCAGCGCCCCGACGCCCGGGTGGCCGAAGAGCCCACCGGGCGAGAGGCTGGTCAGCGGGAACCCGGCCGCCGGGTCGCCGAGGCCCGCGACGGCGAGCACCAGCAGCACCGCGACCTCGGCGGTGAGCAGCACCGCCAGCACCCTGCCGTTGAGGTCGACCCGCAGCACGCCGAGGACCGCCACCACGAGCCACGCCGCCAGCGCCCAGACCCACCACGACAGGTCCAGCCCGACCTTGTCCTTCAGGTAGCCGGCCAGGGTGGGCCCGAACATGCCGTAGAGGCCGACCTGCAGCAGGTTGTAGGCGATCGCGGCGACCAGGGCGGCGCCGACGCCGAGGGGGCGCCCGAGGCCGCGGGAGACGAACGCGTAGAGCGCGCCCGCGTTGGTGATGTGCCTGGCCATCGCGACGTAGCCGACGGCGAACACGGCCAGCACCACGGCCACGGCGAGGAACGCGGCGCCGATCGCCGACAGCCCGGTGACGGCGTACAGGGTGGTCACCACGCCGGCGGCGACGGTCATCGGCGCGATCGCGGAGAGGATGAAGAACATGACCGCGGGCACGCCGAGGCGGTCGCTGGCCAGGGCGGTGGACTCGCGGGCGGCGGGGACGGTCGAGGACATCGGCGGCTCCGTTAAGCGGCGGGACGGGGTCGAGGTCACCTCGGCAGGTCGAGGATCGGGTTGCGGTCGAAGAAGCCGACCGGCCGCAGCGAGAAGCCGCAGCGGGCGACGGGCATCACCGGCCAGTCCTCCGGCCGGGGGAAGTGGGTCATCCCGAAGGTGTGCCACAGGACGATGTCGTGGCCGTCGATGTCGCGGTCGGCCGCGACCCAGTCGGGCAGCCCGGCTCCGCCCGGGTGCTGGTTGGGCAGGTCGCCGGCCGAGTAGCGCTGCGCCGGGTGGTAGCGCGTCACCCACAGGTGCCTGGTGGCGAACGCCGCGCGCCGGCTGATCGAGGCGGACGGGTCGGCGGCGAGCAGCGGCGCCTCCTGCGGGTACAGCGCGTACGCCACCGGCTGGCCGAGCCGGTTGGTCTTGCCGGGGTTGACCACGTGCCAGGCGCGGCCGACCGAGGCATCCGCCGTGCGGGCGCCCTCGGACTCCCGGGCCAGCCGCGTGACCCGCCTGGTGAAGGCGTTGCCGTGCGGGTTGTCCGGCCCGACCGGCATGCGCTCGAGCTGCACCTCGTCGACGGCGTTGTCGACGCCGTCGACGGTCATGTCCAGCCTGGCGCTGAACATGTGCTGGTGGTACGGGCCGCCGAGGCCGGGGGCGAGCTGCGTCGCCCAGCGGCTGCCCTCGACGTAGGCCGAGGTGAACACCACCCCGGTGGACTTCACCTCCAGCTCGATGGTGCCGTCCAGGTACAGGTACCAGAAGAAGCCGTAGTCGTAGTTGCCGATCGCCAGGAAGGTCGAGATCACCAGGCGGCGCTGGCGCCGCGTCTCGGCCGAGCCGGTGAACAGGTCGTTGTGCTTCCACGCCACGCCGACGTCCTCTTCGTGCATGCAGATGGCGTTGGCGACCTCGCGCGGCGCGCCGTCCGCGGTCGGCAGGACCACGTCGAAGTAGCGGATCTCACCCAGGCAGTCGCAGCCGAGCATCAGGGAGTTGACCTGCTGGCCGAGGTGGTACTCGCCGGCGTCGAAGTAGTTCTGCCAGAACCTGGCCGGGCTCGGGTCGGCGTAGGGGACCACCATCTCGGCGATCGAGGCGCGGTAGACGACCGGCCGGTCCCACAGGGAGATCTGGTGCAGCGTCAGCCCCTCGCGCGCGTCGAAGCCGATCCGCAGCCGCCAGCCCTCCCAGCTCACCTCGTCGCCGTCGACGGTGAAGCTGGGGCCCTCCGGCTGGCTGATCTCGATCGGCTTGAGCGAGGTCCGCGCCGGGCCGACCGCGGCCGGGTCGTCGAAGTTGCCCTCCTCCTGCGGGACCGGCAGCAGCGCCTCGTCGACCAGCCGGACCACGCGCCGCTCGACCAGGTCCACGTAGGCGACCAGGCCGTCGACCGGGTGCGCCCAGGGGTGGTCCTTCTCGTGGTGCTGCACGAAGGAGAGCGCCCGCAGCAGGCGCCGGCCCTCCTCGCCCGGGATGCCGAACGACCCGGCCGACAGCGGGCACGGGCGGACCAGGTCGAGGTCGGTGACGCCGCGGCGCGCCATCGCCGCCCGCCAGCCGGCGTCCGCCTTGACGATCTCGTCGACCGCCATGAGGTCCTCGAGCATGATCGGCGGCTGCCCGTCGCGCACGGCGTCGACCGCGACCTGGGAGTCGACCTCACCGCGGCTGAGCGACGCCACCACGTCGGTCGCGGCGCCGGTAGCCGTGTCCAGCAGGATCGCGCGCACGCGCCGCTCCACCGGGGCGCCGCCGCGGAAGCTGAGCACGTCCGCCTTCGGCGGCTCCTCGAGCCCGAGGTAGGCGAAGCGGGTGTGCTCGCCGACCAGCCCGTGGCCGTCGAGCACGGTCCTCGCCAGGCGGATCTCGTCCGCACCGAGCCGTTCCAGCGGGTGCGACGGCCCCGGCGCGGGGGTGCCGTCGTGATCCCTGGTTGCCGATCGCACCGTCACGTCGACGCTCCTTTGTTCAAACGGTCGGTAGGCCTCCGCCGCCTCGTGCGCTGGCTTCCATCGTCGCTCCTCGGTCGCCCAGGGCTCCCTCGTCGCTCCTCAGTCAGTCCAGCGCGCGGCTACGGCCCACCTCCCTGGGCACTGCCTCGTTGGGAGCGAACGGCTCACATCGTGTTCGGTCGCGATGCCCGTGTCCAGGCGGTTTGTCCGGTTTCTGCCAGGACCTCGCCGTCGGCGGCGGTTTCTAACCTCGCAAGGCAAGGTTGGCGGCGATCGCCAGGACCGCGACCCGGCCGCCGATTGCGAGCGCGCGGCGCGCCCTCGGGGTGAGCCAGCGTGCCGCGTGGCCGGCGGCGAGCGTGAGCAGCAGGTGCCATGCCGCGGAGGCGGTGCCGACGCCGGCGACGAACGCGGCGGCCGCGGCCAGGCCGGGCAGCGACAGCGCGGCGGTGACGGCGGCGAACGAGGCGATCGTCAGCGGGTTGGCGGCGGTGATCGCCAGGAAGCGCGCGAACTGCGCGCCGGCCCTGGCGTCGGCGCGCGGCGTCGCCGAGGTGGCGCTCGCGCCGCGCCGCTCGCGCGCCAGGCCGACCAGGCCGTGCAGGGCGATCGCCGCCAGCACCAGCGCCGCGCCGCCACGGATCTCCGCCTCGTGGCTGGAGAGCGCCGCGCTCACCGCGCCGCCGGTGGCCGCGGCGGCGGTCGCGAAGCCGAGGTCGGCGGCTGCCACGCCCATGCCGGCGGCGACGCCCCGGCGCGGCCCGGTGGCCACCGCCGTCTCGACCAGCAGCAGGCTGATGGGCCCCACCTGGGTGGCGATCGCCAGGCCGGCGACCAGGCCGGTGAGCAGGGCGGAGTTCGGGTTCATGACCCGTGTTCTGCCGACCCGTGCCGCGGGATGCAAGGCGTTATGGCCGAACGGTGCGATAATCGCTGCCATGGACGCGACTGACAGCGAGATCCTCCGCCTGCTCCGCGATGATGGGCGCCTCTCCTGGCGTGACCTGGGCGCCGCCGTCGGGCTGAGCGCCAACGCCGCCGCCGAGCGCGTGCGGCGGCTGCGTCGCGGCGGCGTCATCACCGGCTTCGCCGCGCTGGTCGACCCCGCCGCCGGTGGCCGCACGCTGCAGGCGCTGATCGGCGTCACGCTCGCCGCGGCCACCGACTCGGACGACTTCGCCGCCGCCGCCGCCCGCCTGGAGCCGGTCGTCGAGGTCCTGCACCTGACCGGCGCCCCGGACTACCAGCTCCGGGTCGCCTGCCGCGACACCGCCGAGCTCGACGCCCTGCTGCGGACGCTGCGCAACCGGCTCGGCGCCGCCGACACCGAGACCACCATCGTCCTGCGCTCGGGACCCCCGCCGCGATGAGCGCCGGGTCGGGGCTGCCCGAGGCGGTCGTCGGCGTGATCCACGACGCGGGCCGCTTCCTGCTGATCCGCCGCGCCGACGGGATCCCGGCCGGCGGCTGGTGGACGCCGCCGAGCGGCCGCGTCGAGCCGGGCGAGACCCAGCCCGAGGCGCTCGTCCGGGAGATGCGCGAGGAGCTCGGCCTCGAGGTCACCCCCCTGCGCCACATCTGGACGTGCCCCACCGCCGACGGCCGCTTCCTGCTCAACTGGTGGCTCGCCGAGGCGGACGACCTCGCCACCACCCCGGACCCCACCGAGGTGGCGGAGGTCCGCTGGTGCACCGTTGACGAGCTCCGTGCGCTGTCACCCACCTTCGCCGACGACGTGCGCTTCTTCGTCGAGGTCTGGCCGACGATCGCCGACCAGCCGTCCTGAGCACCGCGCTCTGGGCTTCAGTCGCCGAGGACCGTCAGGTCGAGCTCGCGCAGGCGCTCGGGGTCGGCGAGGGTGTCGATCGCGACGATCCTCCCGTCCTTGACCGTGAAGGCGAACACCACCCGCGGCCGCCCTCCCGGCGCCCACACGGCGCCCACGGCACCGTCCACCAGCGCGAGCTTCGCGGCCCGGGCACGCCCGGCGAAGGTGCTGGCCACCGCCCGCGCGCCGCGGACCTCCGGCGCGCCCGTGTCGGCGGCCGCGCGATCGGCCCGGACCACCACGTCCGGGTCGAGCAGCGCGAGCAGCGCGTCGAAGTCGCCGCCGCGCGCGGCGGCGAGGAAGGCCTCGACCACCGCCCGCTGGCGGCCGCGGTCCGCGGCGGGCACCCCGCCCGCCTGCTGCACCCGGCGGCGGGCGCGGCTGGCGAGCATCTTGGCCGCGCCGGGGGAGCGGCCCACGATCGGCGCGATCTCGTCGAAGGGCACGGCGAACATGTCGTGCAGCACGAACGCGAGCCGCTCGGCGGGCGTCAGCGTGTCGAGTACCACCAGCAGCGCCAGGCCGACCGAGTCGGCCAGTAGCGCCTCCTGCTCGGGATCGGGCCCGTCGGCGCGGCTCGCGACCGAGGCGGGCGCGGGCGCCTCCAAGGGCTGCTCCCGCCGCGAGGAGCGCGAGCGCAGCATGTCCAGGCACACCCGGCCGACCACCGTGGTCAGCCAGCCGCCGAGGTTCTCCACGCCGCTGGTGTCGGCGCGGGCCAGGCGCAGCCAGGCCTCCTGGACGGCGTCGTCGGCCTCGCTGGGCGAGCCCAGCATCCGGTAGGCCACCCCTCGCAGATGGGACCGGTGCTCCTCGAACCGCTCCGCCAGCCAGTCGCGATCGTGCACTGGTGCCTTCCCCCCCGCCGCCGTCGTCATGACCATGACGGACCAGACCCGGCCGACGTAACGGACGAGCGCAGGGAGCATTTCACGTGGTCGCCGCGTGCTCCATGTCGCCGCGATGGTCGCCGCCCTACCAGCCCGTACGGGGGCCCCTGACGCCCATTGGTGCAACCGTGAGGTTGCACGAAGTACCACTATGTGCAACCCTAGAGTTGCACGTAGTCGCCAGGAGTAGGAGGCGGATCCATGGCAGTCGCCGATCGCATCGAGCGCGACGTCCTCGTCGCCGCGCCGCCCGAACGGCTCTGGGAGGTGCTCACCAGGCCGGAGCACATCGACCAGTGGTTCCAGGGCATGACCACGCAGGTGGACCTGCGTCCCGGCGGGGCGATGGTCCTGGCCAGCGAGGAGTTCGGCAAGATTTACGCCGTCGTCGAGAAGGTCGAGCCGCCGCGCCTGTTCTCCTACCGGTGGGCGCGCCATCCGGACACGCCCGTGGCCGAGGGCACCGCGACCCTGGTGGAGTTCACCCTCACGCCGGAGGGCGACGGCACCAGGGTGCGCGTGGTCGAGAGCGGCTTCACCAGCACCGACGCCGTGAAGGTCGACCAGGCGCGGCACGCCGAGGCCAACAGCCAGGGCTGGCGGATCGTGCTGGACGACCTGCGGCGCTACGGGGAGCAGCATGCCGCCTGACCCCGTGGGCGTCGGGTCGGCGGGCGAGGCTGACCGGGTGTTCGTCGCGCTCGCCGACCCGACCCGCAGGCAGCTCCTGGACGTGCTCGCCGCCCGCGGCGAGGCGTCGGCCACCGCGCTCGCGGTCGACCTGCCGGTCAGCCGCCAGGCGGTCGTCAAGCACCTCGCCGTGCTCGACCGGGCCGGCCTCGTCCGCGGCGCCCGGCGGGGCCGCGAGCTGCGCTACCGCGTGCGCCCCGAACGGCTGGACGCGACCGCCCGCTGGCTGGCCGGCCTCGCCGCCGAATGGGACGCCAGGCTGGCGGCGATCAAGCGCCTCGCCGAGGCCGCCGAGCCGCCCCGGCGGCCCTGAGCGGACCTGCCTCATCTACCCAGGCAAGGTCGGGTGCTCCACCCACCGAATTTGAGGGCGATACCCCTTGTCCGGGTTGGGCTTCGGAGGATGATCGTCTTGCTCGGGTGAGCGCGGTGCTCATCCGCCGAGCCTGAGGGGCCGCCATGATCCCCGGCACCACCGAGCGGGAGCCCCGTTACCCCGGACGCGCCGGCGTAGCCCGGCGGCGGGTCGGCCGGCGCCTGCGACTGGTCAGGCCGGCCGTGGTCGTCCTTGTCGCGGCCCTGGTGCTGTTCTTCGGGGCCGGTGGCTGGTTCTACGCCGGTGAGATCCGCGATGGCGCCCTGAAGGCCGTGCCACCGACCGGGTCCAGCTACCGGATCCGGGTGCTGGCCGCCGGCGACCACGCCGTCACGCTCGCCCGCGACGCGACCTCGCCGGGCGAGGTCACCGCCGCCGGCACCTGGGGGCTCGAGTGGCCGCACGGGTACGGGCAGCTCGGAGCCGTCCAGAGGCTGGAGCCAGACCGGGTGGTGCGAGCCTTCACCCTGCTCCGTGGTGATCCACCCAGGGTAGGCGACCAGGCCGGCATGGACAGCTTCGCGTTCCCGTCCGATCCTCGGGCGGCCTTCGGCATCCCCTACGACGACGTCACCTACGCCTCCGAGCTCGGTCCGACGCCCGCCTGGTTCGTCAAGGGAACCCGATCCACCTGGGTGCTGTTCGTGCACGGCTACAACGCGCCCCGCAGCGAGGCGCTGCGGTTGCTCGCTCCGGTCGTCGCCAAGGGCTACCCCGCGCTGGTCATCAGCTACCGCAACGACCCTGGCGCACCGCGCAGCCCCGACGGCCTGCGGCACTGGGGCCAGGAGGAGTGGCGCGACGTCGAGGGCGCCACCGCCTACGCGCTGGCCCATGGGGCGAGCGAGGTCGGACTGGTCGGCTACAGCATGGGCGGCGGGATCGTGACCAGCTTCCTGTACGAGTCACGACTTGCCGCGAAGGCGCGCGGGGTGATCCTCGACGCCCCCGGGCTGAGCCTCGCGGCGGCGATCGACCACGGCGCCCACGACCGCACCCTCCCGCTGCTCGGCATCCCGGTCCCCGCGCCGCTCACCGCGGTCGCCAAGGCCATCGCCGGCGTCCGCTACCACCTGGACTGGGATCGACTCGACTACGTGGGCCGGGCCGACCGGCTGCGGGTGCCCGTCCTGCTGTTCCACGGCACCGCCGACCCCAGGCTGCCGATCGCGCCCAGCCAAGCCCTCGCGACGGCACGGCCCGGCCTGGTCACCTTCGTCCCGGTCCCCGGCGCCGGGCACGTCAAGTCGTGGAACCTCGACCGTGCCCGCTACGAGCGGACCGCGCTGGCCTTCCTGGACCGGGTCGCGACCCACTGATCCAAGCGGGGATGATGGCGCCGACGCCGGGGTAAGGACAGACGACCGAGGAAGCGCCGTGACGAGCAACGAGGAGCTGGGCGATGACCGAGAAGCCTGCAGGTTCGGGAGGCACGATGTCGCTGCCGCAGGGCGACCTCGGGCTGCTCGAGAGCGACACCGCCAAGCGCCTGCTCGGCTCGAGCATCCCGGCCCGCCTCGCCTACATCGCCCTGGACGGCACGCCGCGGGTCGTCCCGACCTGGTTCCTCTGGACCGGCGGTGAGCTGGTGATGGCGACCTTCCTGGCGGCGCCGCACGTGCGCCACGCCGCCGCGCGGCTGGCCGCGCTGCGCGCCAATCCCGTGGTGGCCGTCACCATCGACACCGAGGACTCCCCGCCCACCGCGCTCGGCATCCGGGGCCGTGCGTCGGTCACCGAGGTGGACGGCGTCGCGCCGGAGTACGCGCTGGCCGCGCCGCGCTACATGGGAGCGGAGGCCGCGGCCGGGTACCTCGCCATGCTCGACCAGCCCGTCACCAGGATGGCGCGCATCGCGGTGCGGCCGACCTGGGTCGGGCTGGTCGACTTCCAGACCCGCCTCCCGAGCACCCTCGGCGGCGTGACCGGCTAGGTGGAACCTCACCCGGAGGTGCGCTGGCTGGTCGACGGCATGAACCTGGTCGGCTCCCGACCGGACGGCTGGTGGAAGGACCCCGACCGGGCGGTCCGGCGGCTCATCCAGGAGCTGAGCCGTTACGCCGCCGCCTCCGGCGAGCACGTCACGGTGGTCTTCGACCGCCAGCCCCCAGACGTCCAGCCAGGCGTCCACGGCGTGGCCGAGGTGGCGTTCGCCAGCTCGCGCGGGCGGAACGCCGCCGACGACGAGATCGTGCGGATGCTGGCGCGGCACCCGGCCCCAGGGACCTTCACGGTGGTGACCTCGGACCGCCGCCTGGTCGAGCGGGTCAAGGACCTGGGCGCCGAGGTGGCGTCCTCGGCCTCGTTCCGCCGCCGGATGGACCAGACGCTGCCCACCGAGGACACCTGAACCCGCTAGAGCACCCGCGTCATGAAGACGCTGTGGGGGTCGAGCCGGTAGTCCGCGAACGGCTCGCAGTAATCGAACCCGAACTTCTCATACAGCTTCCTGGCGGGCAGGAAGAACTCGGCCGAGCCGGTCTCCAGGCTCAGCCGCGTGAACCCCATGCGCCTGGCCTCGGTGATGATGTGCTCCAGCAGCAGGGACGCGATCCCGCCGCGCTTGCGCGCCGACGCGGTCCGCATCGACTTCACCTCGGCGTGGCCCGCGTCCAGGCGCTTGAGCGCACCGCAGCCCACCAGCGTGTCACCGTCCATGACCGACCAGAACGTGATCTCGGGCGTGCGGAGTGCGTCGAGGTCGAGGGCGTGCTTGCTCTCCAGGGGAGTGATGGACCGCATCTCCTGGATGTGCTCCTCGAGGAACGCCGCGATCTGCGGGCCGGAGAGGTCGTCGACAACGACGTTCGTCTTGTTCGCCCCCCTTCTCTTGACCTCGGTGCCACGGTCGCCATGCCACGTTACCGATGCTGCTTCGTGCTCGGCTGGTCGGCCGGCAGGCTCATGTGGGTCCTGCGGTGCGGACCCAGTCCTGGGCGGCCAGCTGGACGGCGTCCCAGGGGCTCCCGAACGGCGGGGTGTAGCTGAGGTCGAGGTCGCAGAGCCCCTCGACGGTCATGCTGTGGAACAGCGCGCCGGCGGGGACGTCGATCCGCTTGGCGACCTCGGCCCGGTGGTCGCCGACCAGCTGCATACCGAGCAACCGCCCTGTCGTCCGGTCGCCGGTGAGGCGGAGGTGGAGCTGGTGGGCGCCGGGGTAGTAGGCCTTGTGGTCGAGCTGGACCGAGGCGACGGTGAGCGGATCGAAGCCCGCCTGGCGGGCCTCGGCGTCGCGCAGGCCGGTTCGGGCGACCGCGAGGTCGAAGACCTTGACGACCTGGGTGCCCAGCGACCCGGCGAACCGCCGGTCGCCGCCGACGGCGGCCTCGCCGGCGACGCGCCCCTGCTTGTGCGCGGTGGTCCCGAGCGGCAGGTAGGCGGGCCGACCCAACAGCCGGTGCCAGGTCTCGGCGCAGTCGCCGGCGGCCAGCACGTCGGGGAGGTTGGTGCGCATGCGCCGGTCGACCCGCAGCGCACCCCGTACCCCGGTCTCGACCCCGGCGGTGGCGGCCAGCGCGGTGTCCGGGCGGACCCCGACCACGACCAGCACCAGGCCGGCCGGGTGAGGTCCAGGCCGTCGATCGGCGGGCGCACCGGGACCGCCCCGGTTGCCACGATCAGCCGCTCGTAGCCGAGCTGCCGCTCCCCGCGCCGGCTGGTGACCGTGACCTGCCTGGCGGTAGGGTCGATCGCGCGGGCGGTGTGAGCGGGCAGCAGCCTGATGCCGGCCTGCTCGAGCTCGGCGGTGGTGCGGTGGGCCAGCGAGCGCCATTCGGCCACGTCGCCGGAGAGGTAGTAGGGCAGCCCGCAGACCGAGAAGTTGGGGTAGGCGTCAGCCAGCACTACGGTGGCCTCCACCATAGGGTCGAGCTCCCGGGCCCGCAGGGCGGCGGCGATGCCGGCGTCGCTGCCGCCGACGATCAGCAGCCGCATCTCGCCTCCCTCCGACTGGTCGACGCCCGTTGGTCCATCGGCGTCAGGATTTGGAGGCTCAGGTGCCGGAGGGGACCAGTTCGGCGAGGAGCTGGCGGACGCGGCGGTCGATCTCGTCGCGGATGGGGCGGACCTGCTCGACCGTCTTGTCGGCCGGGTCGTCGAGCTCCCAGTCGAGGTAGCGCTTGCCGGGGTAGATCGGGCAGGCGTCGCCGCAGCCCATGGTGATCACCGCGTCGGCAGCCTGGACGACCTCGTCGGTCAGGGGCTTGGGGAACTCCAGGGAGACGTCGATGTCCAGCTCGCGCAGGGACTCGATCACCGCCGGGTTGATCTGGGTGGCGGGGGCGCTGCCGGCCGAGCGGACGTGGACGCGGCCGTCGGCGTGGTGGTCCAGCAGCGCCGCAGCCAGCTGGGAGCGGCCGGCGTTGTGGACGCAGACGAACAGCACCTCCGGCACGTCCTTGGCGATGCGGCCCTCGGCCTGGGCCAGGGCGCGCAGCCGCTCGCGGCTGAACCGCTCCACGAACACCGGCAGGAAGTCGGTGAGGCGGGCGCCGGACAGCCGGGAGATGGACTCGTCGACGTAGCGTTCGATCGTCTCGCGGCCGTAGATCCCGCGGAACTCCCTGGCCAGCCTGAGGATCGAGGGACCGAAGGCGGTCCGGCTGGCCTGGTCGAGCTTGCCGTCCATGTAGGTGCCTCCCTGCTACGTGCGACCGGTGGCGGCCGCCGGCGGGCTGTGATGGTCAGGGGTCGCGGAGTCCGGGCCGGTGAGCCGGGCGATCAGGTCGTCGACGCGGCCGCGGAGCGCGTCGCGCAGCGCGCGCACCTCGGCCAGGGGCCGCCCGGCGGGGTCGGGGACGTCCCACTCCAGGTAGCGGACGCCCGGCACGTAGGGGCAGGCGTCGCCGCAGCCCATGGTCACGACCACGTCGGCGGCGCGGACCAGCTCGGTGGTCCACGGCTTGGGCACGCACGCGGCGACGTCGACGCCAACCTCCGCCAGCGCCGTAGCCACCTCCGGCTGGATCGCCTCGCCGGGCTGGCTGCCCGCCGACCAGGCATGGATGCGCCCGGCGCCGGCCTGCTCGGCGAGGGCCGCGGCCAGCTGGGAGCGGCCGGCGTTGTGGACGCAGACGAACAGCACCTCGGGGACGGCCTTGGGCAGCCGCCCCTCGGCCTGGGCGAGGGCGCGCAGCCGCTCGCGGGCGTGCCGTTCGGTCAGCAGCTCCAGGAACCGGCGGGTGCGCACGCCGCGCAGGCGCAGCACCTCCTCCCGCACGATCCGCTCCGCCCGCTCGGCGCCGAGCAGCCTGGTGTACGGGCCTGCCAGGCGGGCCAGCGCCCGGTGCACCGCGGCGCGTTCTCCGGCGCTGAGGTCCAGCTCGGGCGCAGGGTCGTCGAGCTCGGCCAGCAGCGTGATCACCCGCTCGCGCAGCTCGTCGCGGACCTGCCTGGCCTGCTCGATGGTCGCGCTGGCCCGGTCGAGGACGGGCCAGCGCTGGCTGGGGACTTCGACCGCCGGGCCGTCCCACCCGCCGAGGTCGATCAGCAGCTCGGCACCGGCGGCCAGCTCGCGGCTCAACCGCGTGGGCTGCGCTCCGGAAAGGTCGATGCCGGCCTCGGCCATCGCCTGGACGGCCAGCGGGTCGAGTCGCGCCGCCGGGCGGGTGCCGGCCGAGGCCGCGCGCAGCCCTGCGGGAGCGACGGCGTCGAACAGCGCGGCGGCCATTTGCGAGGTGCCGGCATTGCGGCGGTCGGTGAACAGGATGGTCCCCATCGCGTCCTCCCGATGGGACGGCGCCGGCTGCGCGAGGGTGAGCAGCCCGGTCACCTCGTCGAGCAGCCCGTTCACGGCGGCGAGCTGGAGGCGGTGGTAGGTGAACAGCCCGGCGCGTTCGGCGCTGACGATGCCGGCCTGGCGCAGCACCTTGAGGTGGAACGAGACCAGCGGCTGGTCCAGCCCCAGCGCGTCGGCAAGCATCCCGACTGGGCATGCGCCACGGGCGAGCAGGCTCAGTAGCCGCAGCCGCACGGGGTCGGCCAGCGCCGCCAGCCGCCCGGCCACCTGGTCGACACCGGCCTCCAGGCCCGGTCGTGGGCGCAGCGTCCGCTGCCGCGTCGTCACCTCCGCCTCACTCCATCAGCAGGAGTTTATATAAACTCAGATTGGTGAAGCCGGCGGAACTTGTCAAGCGCCGGACGCTCGGCGGTCCCACGCTCAGCGGGCCATCGCCGTGCCGGCGGGTCGCTCGCCGAGTGGCACGACCTCGGGGCCGCAGCAGGCGGCCGCGCCGGCCCCGGCGGGCTCGCCGACCGTGCAGGAGGCGTCCGCCGCGCCGCGGTCGGTGGAGCACGCCCCGCCGGCGGGCAGGGTCAGCTCCACCCGCCTGGCCGCCTCGAGGTCGCCGGCCAGGGCGGCGGCGATCGAGCGGACCTGCTCGTAGCCGGTCAGCATCAGGAACGTCGGCGCGCGGCCGTAGCTCTTCATGCCGGCCAGGTAGAAGCCTGGCTCGGGGTGGGCCAGCTCGAGCGCGCCGTGCGGCGGGACGGTGTTGCAGGAGTGTGTGTTGGGGTCGATCAGCGGCGCCAGCGCGGCCGGGGCCTCGACCGCCGGGTCCAGCCCCAGCCGCAGCTCGCCGAGCGCGGCGAGGTCGGGCCGGAAGCCGGTGGCGGCGACGACCTGGTCGACCGGGCCCAGCAGCCCACCGGGGTGGGCGACCAGGATCCCATCGGCGATCGGGCGCAGCTCCTCGACCTCGACGCCGGTGACCAGCCGGACCGCCCCGGCGGCGACCAGGCGCTCGACCCCGGCGCCCAGCGCGGCCCGGGCGGGCAGGGGGTCGTCGCCGTCGACGCGGTACACCCCGGCGGTCTGCGCCCGGCGGACTGCCCATGTCACCTCGGTGCCGGGAGCCTGCTCACGGAGCCGGACGAGGTCGCCGAGGACCTGCATGGCCGAGTGCCCGCTGCCGACCACCAGCACCCGCCGGCCCGCGTACCGCCCAGGCTGGGCGAGCACGTCCGCCACGCCGTAGGCGAGGCACCCGTCGGCGGCGAGGGCGGCCTCGCCGGGCGCGGGGATGCCGGAGGCGCCCAGCGGGTTGGGCGTGCCCACGGTGCCGCCGGCGTCGACGACCGCGCCGGCCAGCAGGCGCTCCTGGCGGCCGCCGGACTCGACGACCACCTCGAAGGGGGCCTGCTCGCGGCCGCCGTCCTTCATCTTGTCGCGTCCGTGGCGGGTGATGGCCAGGACCCGGGTGCCGAGCCGCAGCCGTGGGGCGAGCTCGGGCGTGGCGGCCAGTGGCAGCAGGTAGCGCTCGCGCAGCTCCGCGCCGGTGGGGTAGCCACCGGGGTCGGGCGGCACCCACCTTGAACGGGTGAGCAGCCGGGTGGCCGCGGCATCGAGGTTGTGCTGCCAGGGGGAGAACACCCGCACGTGCGCCCAGCCCTGCACGCCCGCGCCGACCTCGCCGGCCTCCAGGACCAGCGGGTCCAGGCCCCGCTGTAGGAGGTGGGCGGCGGCGGCCAGGCCGACCGGGCCGGCGCCGATGACCGCCACCGGCAGCCGGCCGTCCAGGCCTGGACGGTGCAGGGTGGGTGGCTGGCCGTTGGGCTGCGTCATGGTGACCCGCTCCATTCATCGACAAACTTCGATGTCTCACTCGGAGTATGCCACCCGAAGGCAACAGCGCCCCCTCGTCAGCCCGGTGGGGCGGCCGCGGCGCACCGTGCTTTAGGGCATTTCCGACCCATTGGTCAACACCCGGACGACGACCTTTCCTCGGGCGTGGCCCTCTTCCAGGTACCGGATGGCCTCTGGGACGTCGCTCAGCGGATA
>DASUZB010000108.1:0-2628 GCA_036377075.1 Actinomycetes bacterium
CGCGGGCGACCTCGCGCTGGGAGCGGCCCTCGACGACCACCGCGGTGATGATCAGGCGTGCCTTGGACATCCCCGGACCGTGATGGTCTGGTGATGCCTATGTCCCGAGGGATGCGATGCCTATGTCCTGAAAGACGACACCCTCAGCTCCACTCCCCGAGAAACCGCAGGTCATCCGGTCTGTAGCTCTTCGCTCCCTGGTCCTTGCTCACGTCGCACTCTGCGCCGTTCGTCCACTTCCAGCAGCAGACGAGCAGCAACCTGAGCCTCTCGTCCGGCCACCTCGACGACGTGGCCGTCGGCCACCCCGACCCCGGCGACCCCAACCCGTGCGGCGCCACCTTCCTGGCGGTCGCCTGGCCCCGCTCCGGTGGTGAGGTCCGGTTCCGGGTGGTCTCCAGCACCGCGGCCGACGACGCCGCGCCGCGGGGCGGCTACTCGATCGAGGACCTGTGGTTCGAGTGGCCGGCGGTCTCGGTGGTGCGCGCCGGCACCGTCTACCCGCCACCGCGTCGGGGGGTTCGGCCGTGAGCGCGCCTGGCCGGTTGACCAGCACCGAGGTCCGCCTGGCCGAGCAGTACGTCTGGGTGCTGGACTTCGTGTCCCGCTGCGCCCTGGCGGTCGGCCGCGGCGACTGGTTCTACCTGTACGACAAGGCCGGCCAGCTCGAGGACGCCGCCGGCCGGCTGGCCCGGATCGCTGGCGAGGCCTGGCAGGAGGTCAGCGCCGGCAAGCCCCCGCCGCGCACGCAGGCCATGCGCGCGGCGGTGGCGTGGTACGGCCGCCACTACCGCGCCGGCCGGCTGCTGCACCCCATCGAGCCGGGCCGTCCGGGGGGTGGGCCCCGGTGACCGCCCAGCGGCGGCAGCGCACCGTCGCCGCGGCCGACCGCTGCCGCCACCAGCTCGCCGAGCTGCACGTCGACCTGACCGGGCTCGCCGCGCGCGCCGACGCCATCGGCGCCGAGCTGCGCCAGCAGGGGTGTCGTCGAGGGCGCAGCTCGCAGCCCTGACGGGCGGGCGCGACCGGAAGGGTCGACCATATCAGGATGATCTGCCTCAATGTGGCCGCCACCCATCACGAGGTACGGCAGATGCTGGATGTTCTTGGTTGCCCGGTCGTGCTTGAGTCGCTCCTTGAGCCTAGCCGACGATGGGGTCGGATGGCCGGAGCCGCCGGGGGGGTTTGTGACGGGCGAGCCGTCATGCTGGTCAGCCGGCAAGCAGCCACCTGCTCGCGGTCCGCCCGCGCCGCTGTTCCCAGCCAGCGCTCGCCAACACGGTGAGCGATCTTGGGGGGCTCCTTTACACCTGATTGGGCTCTGCGACTGCCTGCGGAAGCTCCGTCTCACCCTCTGGGTTCGGCCGGTTCCCGACCGGAGTTTTCCAGCAGGGATTGGCAATCCGACGAAGCCCGCAATTTGGCAGCCATCTGTAGTGGGGGGAAGTGCGTTGATGGGGGCAAGAATCGGTATGAGTTGGCACGGCCGACGGCGGCGGTTGGTCGCCGGGATCGCAGGGGTACTTGCCGCCGCAGGGTTGGTCGCGTTCAACGTCGCGCCGGCGTTGGCAGTGCACGACCTCGGCGTGTTCGAGCTTGAAGGCAACGCGGTCAACAACCCCGCGGTAGCGGGTGACGACTGGGACAACGTCTGTCACCAGGTGACGGGCTCGGACTGTTCGACATCGAGTAACACGACCGGCGCGACCGCGGTCGACTGGGTCGCCGAACCGAACCTGAACGCCAGCATCTTCACCGGTGGCGGCTCCAAGGACCCGCAAGACGTCAACCAGTGGGCGTGGAAGGACGGCGCGGGCGGGCTGCCCGACAAGGACAACCTGCTGCACAGCTTCGCGGCGCGGTACACGACGAACGCAGGCGAGGTGCTGTATTTCGGTTCGGACCGCTTCGACAACAGCGGTGACGCGCAGCAGGGGTTCTGGTTCTTCCAGAACTCGATCGCCCTGGGCAACAACAGCGTCGGCGGCGGCACGGGCTTCACCGGCGTGCACAAGGACGGCGACGTGCTGGTCGTCACCGACTTCAGCAACGGCGGCACCACCTCGTTGATCACGGTGTACGCGTGGGACGCGACCTGCAAGAAGACCACCGGCAGCACGGTCGGTGCGTGTGGTGACGCGAACCTGCGGATCAAGGGGACGTCGACCAACGCCAAGTGCGGCTCGACCGCGAACGACCAGTTCTGCGGCATCGTCAACCCGACCAACGGCACGACCGCGCCGTGGTCGTACACCGACAAGAGCGGCAACAACACCTACCTGCAGGGCGAGTTCTTCGAGGGCGGCGTCAACCTGACGGCACTCGGCCTCGGCGACCGGTGCTTCGCGAGTGTGGCGTCCGAGACGCGCTCGTCCACGTCGACCACGGCGACGCTGAAGGACTTCGTCCTCGGCACCTTCGGCACCTGCGGCGCCACGCTGGAAACGCACTCGAGCATCACCGGGTCGACCTCGATCGGCACCGGCTCGGTCTCGGTCAGCGACTCCGCCACCGTCACCGTCACCGGCGTCACGAGCTGGTCCGGCACCGTGCAGTTCCACCTGCGCGGCCCGATCGGGGCGGCGAACGAGGCGTCCACCGACATCGGCGGGCCAGTCGCGGTGAGCA
>DASUZB010000109.1:0-11666 GCA_036377075.1 Actinomycetes bacterium
ACACGACCCAGTTGACGTAGGCGGGGACGTCCTCGTCGGGCGGGTCGCGGGGGGTGAAGCGCGGGCCGGTCGGGATCCGGGGGGTGAGCCGGTCGACGCGGAAGGTACGCCAGTCCTCCCGGTCGAGGTCCCAGGCGACCAAGTACCAGCGGCGGCCGGTGTGGACCAGGCGGAGCGGCTCGGTGTCGCGCCTGCTCGGGGTGCCGTCGCGGCCACGGTAGTCGAAGCGCAGCCGCTGCTGGTCGCGGCACGCCGCGGCGACCAGCATGAGGGTGTCCGGGTCGACGGTCGGGCCGGCGCCCGCCAGCGGCAGCGTGACCGACTGCAGCGTCTCGACGCGGTGGCGCAGCCGTGACGGCAGCACCTGCTCGAGCTTGGCGAGCGCGCGCAGGGACGTCTCCTCGATCCCGGCGACGGTGCCACCCGCCCCGGTGCGCAGGCCGACGGCGACGGCCACGGCCTCGTCGTCGTCGAGCAGCAGCGGCGGCAGCGCCGCGCCGGCGCCGAGCCGGTAGCCACCGGCCGTGCCCGAGGTGGCATGCACCGGGTAGCCGAGGCTGCGCAGCCGCTCGACGTCGCGGCGTACGGTCCGGGCGCTGACGCCGAGCCGTCCGGCCAGGTCCGCGCCGGACCAGTCGCGCCGCGCCTGCAGCAGCGAGAGCAGCCGCAGCAGCCGCGCCGAGGTCTCCAACATGCCCCCAAGTTTGCCAGCTGTTGCGGACAGGACCTGACCGCAACGGCCGGTAGCGTGGTGGGTGCCCGCCAACCGACCATGGAGGAGCCTGGCGTGCCCGACCCGACCGACCGTGACCAGCAAGCGACCGCCGACGACTCCGAGATCCGGCCGTTCCGCGTCGACGTCCCCCAGGACGACGTCGACGACCTGCACGACCGCCTGGCCCGCACCCGCTGGCCCGACCAGCTGCCAGGGGCCGGCTGGGACTACGGCGTCGAGCTCTCCTACGTCAAGGAGCTGTGCGACCACTGGCGCGGCGGCTACGACTGGCGCAAGCACGAGGCCGAGCTGAACCAGCACCCGCAGTTCACCACCACGGTCGACGGCGCGGGCGTCCACTTCCTGCACGTCCGCTCGCCCGAGCCCGGCGCCCTCCCGCTCATCCTGACCCACGGCTGGCCCAGCACGTTCGCCGAGTTCCTCGACGTGATCGGGCCGCTGTCCGACCCGCGGGCGCACGGCGGCGACCCCGCGGACGCCTTCCACCTGGTGGTCCCGTCGGTCCCGGGCTTCGGGTTCTCCGGGCCGCCGACCGAGCCCGGCTGGGACAGCGCCCGCATCGCCAGGGCCTGGGACGCGCTGGTGCGCCGCCTCGGCTACGAGCGCTACGGCGCCTTCGGCTGCGACGTCGGCGCCCTGGTCTCCCGCGAGCTGGGCATCCTCGCGCCCAGCGGCCTGGTGGGCGTGCACCTCCAGCAGGTCTTCGCGTTCCCGTCCGGGGACCCGGCGGAGATGGCCGACGTCGACGACTTCGAGCGTGAGGGGCTGGAGATCACCTCGAGCTGGCAGGCGCGCTCGGGCTACCTGCAGATCCAGTCCACCCGGCCGCAGACCCTGGCCTACGGGCTGACCGACTCGCCGGCCGGCCAGCTCGCCTGGAACAGCGAGCTGTTCATGGGCTACGACGGCGGGAACCTCGGCAACGTCGACCGCGACCGCTTCCTCACCCACGTGAGCACGTACTGGCTGACCGCCACGGCCGGGTCGTCGGCCCGCTGGTACTACGAGAACGCCCGTACCAACGCCGGCTACCGGGAGGTGCCGAACCCGACGCCCACCGGCGTGGCCGTGTTCCCGTGGGACTTCCGCTCGGTGCGGCGCTTCGCCGAGCGTGCCAACAACGTCGTGCACTGGACGCAGTTCGACCGCGGCGGCCACTTCGCCGCCATGGACGCGCCCGACCTGCTCGTCGGCGACCTGCGGGCGTTCTTCCGCCGCTTCCGCTGACGTCCTGCGCGGCGCCGCGCACGACCCGGGACGCCCGTGCTCACGACTCCGCCGGCGTAGGGGATTCCCCGATTCCTCGCCGCAGGTTCGGTGGTGGACCGCCTCCACGTCCTGGACCCGGCTGGCGTGGACCCCGTGACCCTCTCCCACACGGCCTGCTGACCCGCGGTCTGTGCCAAATCGGGTGACAGGGCCAGCCGAGGCTGGCACCGTGGGCGCATGTGCGTGACCGCTGCCACCCGCAGGCCCGCAGGCGTCGACCTGCCGGGCGCGGTGGCGGCCGTGTCCGCGTGGCTGGCCGGCGCGCGACGCTGACCCTCCTCCCGCCGCCAGAGCCGACGGAGGAGGGTCCGATCGCCAGGCGCCCGGCGCGCCTGCCCGGTTCTGGGCGCGGGTATGGGTGGCTCCGCCCGCGTTCCATTCCGCCAGCCGCAACCTGGCCGTTCGAGGCGGCCAGCGCACCTCGAGGACTCCGATGACCAAGCAGCAGTTCGTGCGCTCCAAGCCGCACGTCAACGTCGGCACGATGGGCCACGTCGACCACGGCAAGACCACCCTGACCGCGGCGATCACCAAGGTGCTCGCCGAGCGGGAGGGGTCAACAACCCGGTTCACGGCGTTCGAGCGGATCGACCGTGCCCCCGAGGAGGTCGAGCGGGGCGTCACGATCAACATCGCCCACGTCGAGTACGAGACGGCGACGCGCCACTACGCGCACGTCGACATGCCGGGCCACGCCGACTACGTGAAGAACATGATCACGGGCGCGGCCCAGGTCGACGGCGCCATCCTGGTGGTCTCCGCCGAGGACGGGTCGATGCCGCAGACGCGGGAGCACGTGCTGCTCGCGCGGCAGATCGGCGTGTCCCACGTGGTGGTCGCGCTCAACAAGGCCGACCTGGTCGACGACCCGGAGCTGCTGGACCTGGTCGAGCTGGAGGTCCGCGAGCTGCTGTCCGGCTACGGCTTCGACGGCGAGCGGGTCCCGGTCGTGCGGGTGTCGGCGCTGCGGGCGCTCGAGGGCGACCCCGCCTGGACGGCCAGCATCGACGAGCTGCTCGACGCGGTCGACCGGCACGTGCCGCTGCCGCCGCGGGAGCTCGACCGGCCGTTCCTGGTGCCGGTCGAGAACGTCCTGACGATCAGCGGCCGCGGCACCGTGGTCACCGGCAAGGTCGAGCGCGGCGCGGTCCGCGTCGGCGACGCCGTCGAGGTGGTGGGCCTCGGGCCGACCACCGCGACGGTCTGCACCGGGCTGGAGACGTTCGGCCGCACGCTGGACCGGGCGGAGGCCGGCGACAACGCCGCGCTGCTGCTGCGCGGGGTCAAGCGCCAGCAGGTGCAGCGCGGGCAGGTCGTCTGCCTGCCCGGCAGCGTCGAGCCGCACCGGCGCTTCCGGGCGCGCGCCTACGTGCTGACCGAGCAGGAGGGCGGCAGGCACACCCCGTTCGTCAGCAACTACCGGCCGCAGTTCCACTTCCGCACCGCCAACGTGGTCGGGGTGGTGGACCTCGGCGCGGTCGAGCTGGCGATGCCGGGGGACACGGTCGAGCTGACCGTCGAGCTCGGCAAGCCGGTCGCGATGGACGACGGCCTCGGCTTCGTGATCCGCGAGGGTGGCCGGACCGTCGCCGCCGGCACGGTGAGCAAGCCGCTCGACTGAACGCGGCGGCCGGTCCCCGCGGGCCTCCCGCGGGGACCGGCCGCCGGCCGCGACTACGCCAGCCCGGCGTCGCTGTCGGCGAGCAGCTCCCGGTTGCCGATGCCGAGCGTCTTGATCCAGCGCTGCTGGCCGAGCGTCAGCGCGACGAAGAAGCCGAGCTCGACCAGCTCCGGCTCGGTGAAGTGCCTGGCGTGCTCCAGGTAGCCGCGGATCTCCGGGTCCTCGACCGCCTCGGGGTTCACGTAGCTGATCCGGGGCATTGCCGGACACCTCCCGTCGCGCGCCGTCTGGCCGGCTGGAGGCCGACCCACGTCGATGATACGGTTCGGCAGCCGATAGGACTGTCTGCTGGTCTGACCAATCGCATCCCGTCCCCACCCAGCGAGCGAGCCGCCCGCGGCGCCGTTTCCGTCGCCCAACCTGCGGGGCATCTGGCCGATGTTCGAGCCGATCGAGCGCAAGAAGGTCTACGAGCTGGTCGCCGAGCGCCTGGTCCAGGAGATCAGCGACCGTCGCCTCAACCCGGGCGACGAGCTGCCGAGGGAGCGCTACCTGGCCGAGGCCTACGGGGTCGGCCGCTCCTCGGTGCGCGAGGCGCTGCGGATGCTCGAGTCCAGGGGGCTGATCGCCTCGCCGGGGGGCGGGCGGCTGGTGGTGGCCGACTACGCCAACCCGCTCAACCAGTCCCTGGCGCTGCTGCTGCGCATGCACGACGGCGACCTGGGCGAGCTGTTCGAGGTCCGCCGCATCCTCGAGGTGGAGTCCGCCGGGCTGGCCGCGCTGCGCCGCACCGCCTCCGACGTCGAGGCGATGCGGACCGCCCAGCGGGCGATGGAGGAGGGCCTCGACGCGGCGGAGCGCTACGTCGGCGGCGACGTCCGGTTCCACCTCGCGGTCGCGGCCGCGACCCACAACCGCGTCGCGACCTACATGATGCAGGCCATCCGCGACGTGCTGCACCGCGCGCTGCTGTCGATCTACCAGATCCCCGGCAGCCCCGAGCGGTCGCTGGGCCAGCACCGCCAGATCCTCGACGCCATCGAGGCCAGGCGCTCCGACCAGGCCCGCGAGCGCATGCGCCAGCACCTGCTGCGGGTGGAGCTGGACGTCGACGAGGCACGCCGGCGCGCGGGCGGGCCGGCCGAGGTGGAGACCACGGGAGGTCCGTAGATGGCACGGGTCGGGTTCGTGGGGCTCGGCGTCATGGGCGGCCGGATGGTGCGGCGCCTGCTGGCGGCCGGCCACGACGTGACCGGGTGGAACCGGACCAGGGCCAAGGCGGAGTGGCTGCTGGCCGAAGGGATGGGCTGGGCCGACTCGCCCCGCGCCGTGGCCGAGGCGTGCGAGGTCACCCTCAGCATGGTGACCGGCACCGCCGCCCTGCGCGCCGTCGCCGGCGGCGACGGCGGCCTCCTCGCCGGGCTCGGCCCCGGCAAGGTCTACGTGGACATGAGCACCGTCAGCCCGGCGGCCAGCCTGGCCCTGGCCGCCGAGGTCGAGGCGACCGGGGCGGCGATGCTCGACGCGCCGGTCTCCGGCAGCGTCGTCACGCTCGAGGAGGGCCGCCTGTCCCTGATGGTCGGCGGCGACCGGGAGGTCCTCGAGCGGGTGCTGCCGGTCCTGCGCGCCATCGGGCCGACGGTGACCTACGTCGGCCCGAACGGCCGCGGCGCGCTGATGAAGATCGCCACCAACCTCAGCCTCGCCGTGCAGATGACCGCGTTCAGCGAGGGCGTGCTGCTGGCCGAGAAGGGCGGCATCCCCCGCGAGGCCGCCGTCGAGGTGCTGCTGCGCAGCGCTATCGCCTCCCCGATGGTCCGCTACCGCGGCCCGTTCGTGCTCAAGCAGCCCGACGAGGCCTGGTTCGACGTCGACATGATGCAGAAGGACCTGCTGCTCGCCCTCGACGCCGGCAGGGAGCTCGACGTCCCGCTGCCGACCACGGCGGTCGCCAACGAGCTGCTGACCACCGCCAGGGCGATGGGCCTGCGGGAGCAGGACTTCGCCACCATCTTCACGGTGCTCGCCCGGATGTCCGGACTCCAGGAGTGACGGTGCTGGTTCTCGTGCGAGGAGGAGCCATGGCACGAGCTCGATGGAAGCAAGCATGGGCCCTGATCGCCCTCGTCCTGGTCGCGTCGGCCTGCGGGGGAGGCGGCGGCGGTGGCGGTGGTGGTGGCCAGAGCTCCAAGCCGCTGGTCATCGGGGCGTCCCTGCCGCTGACCGGCGACTTCTCCCAGCCGGGCGGGGCGGCCAAGCGCGGCTACGAGGCCTGGGCGGAGATGGTCAACGGCAAGGGCGGCCTGCTCGGCCGGCAGGTGCAGCTCAACGTCCTGGACGACGCCAGCGACCAGAACACCATCGTGGCCGACTACAACCGGCTGATCACCCGCGACAAGGTCGACCTGCTGCTGGGGACGTTCTCGTCGCTGCTCAACCTGCCGGCGTCGGCGGTGGCCGAGCGCAACAAGATGGTCTACGTCGAGCCCGCCGGCGGCTCGCCGAAGATGTTCGAGCGCAAGTTCCACTACCTGTTCTTCGCCCAGCAGGCCACCGCGCCGCACCAGGCGGACGTGTTCGTCGACTGGATCAAGAGCCTCCCGGCCGACCAGCGGCCCAAGACCGCCGCCTACCCGACCCAGGACGACCCCTTCACCACGCCGGTGATCCAGACCATGCAGAAGGCGCTGGAGCAGGTCGGCGTGAAGACCGTCTACGCCACCGTGTACCCGCCGGACACCAACAACTTCGACACGATCGCCAGCACCATCAAGGCGCGCAACCCGGACCTGGTGGCCCAGGGGGCGGTGTTCGACGACGGCGTCGGGCTGGTCCGCTCCCTGGTGAAGGTGGGCTTCAGCCCCAAGGCCATGTTCCAGACGTCGGCGCCGTCCAACTCCGACGAGTACGCCAAGGGCGTCGGCAAGGACAACACCGAGGGCGTGTTCTACACGGTGAGCTGGAGCGCCGCGGCGAAGTACCCGCTCAACCAGGAGTTCGTCCAGCGCTACCAGCAGAAGTACAACAAGCTGCCGGAGGAGGACGCGGCCGACGCGTTCGCCGCCGCGCAGGTGCTGCAGGCGGCGGTGGAGGCGACCAAGGGCACCGACCAGGACAAGCTGGCCGAGTGGCTCCACGCCAACCAGGTCGACACGATCCTCGGCCCGCTGCACTGGGACGCGACCGGCGCGCCGCAGTCCAACTTCCTGCTGGCCCAGTGGCAGGGCGGCAAGTCGCAGATCATCCTGCCCAAGGACGTGGCAACGGCCGACAAGGCGGTCGCGCCCAAGCCGGACTGGAAGCGCTGACGAACGGGGGAGGCCCGTGACCCACGCCGTCCAGACGGTCGTCCTCGGCCTGCTGGTCGGCGGGGTCTACGCGCTGCTGGCCGCGGGCCTGACCCTGGTCTTCGGGGTGATGCGGATCGTCAACGTCGCCCAGGGAGCGCTGCTGGTGCTCTCCGCGCTGCTGACCTTCGAGCTGTGGCGCCGCACCGGCCTCGACCCGATCCTCGCGGGCGTGCTGACCACGCCGCTGATGTTCGCCGTCGGCTGGGTCATCTACCGGCTGTTCGTCGCCCGCATCCGCACCGCGCCGGTGTCGATGACCGTGCTGCTGACCTTCGCGCTGGCCATCACCATCGAGGGCGCGATGGGGCTGACCTGGAAGAACGTCTTCCGCTCGGTGACCCCGAGCTACTTCAACCAGTCCTTCCACCTCGGGCCGCTGTTCTTCCCCAAGGCGCAGGTGTACGGCTGCCTCACCGCGGTGGTGGTGCTCGCCGGGCTGTACCTGCTGCTCACCCGCACCTGGGCGGGCAGGGCGATCCGGGCGGCGTCGGAGAACCCGCAGGGCAGCGAGCTGGTCGGCGTCGACGTCCGCGGCGTCGCCGCGCTGACCTTCGCGGTGGCGATCGCCACCACCGGCGCCGGCGGCTCGATCCTGTCGGTGCTCTACACCGTCTTCCCCGCGTCGCACTACCAGTGGATCTCGCGGCTGCTCGGCATCGTGGTGCTCGGCGGGATGGGCAGCGTGCCCGGCGCGCTCGCCGGCGCGCTGCTGCTCGGCGTCGCCGAGGCGCTCACCGCCACCTACGTCTCCACCCGCTGGTCGGTGGTGGTGTTCTACCTGGTGATCCTCGCCGTGCTGCTGGTCAGGCCGCAGGGCCTGGCCGGGTCGCGGCTGCGCGAGGACGTGGTCGCGTGAGGGCGGCCCGGCCAGGCGCGACCGCCGCGCGCCGCGCCGTGGTGGCGCTGGCCGGCCTGGCGCTGGCCGCCTACCCGCTGGTCCGCCTCGACGACGCCTACGGCCAGTCGCTGCTGATCTTCGCGTTCCTGCTGGTGGTGATGGCGGGCGGCTGGAACGTCATGGCCGGGTTCACCGGCTACGTCTCGCTGGGCCAGAGCGCGTTCCTGGGCATCGGCGCCTACACGGTGGCGCTGCTCTCGCTGCACCTGCACCTGTCGCCGCTGCTGCTGGCGCCGCTCGGCGGCGTCGCCGCCGCGCTGGTCGCCGCCGCGCTCGGCGCCACCGTGATGCGCACCCGCGAGCACGCGTTCGTGATCATCACCATCGCGCTGCTGTTCCTGTTCCAGACGCTGGCGCTCAACCTGGGCAGCCTCACCGGCGGCTCCAACGGGCTCACCCTGCCGCTGCCCTCCTGGAGCCGCGACGTCCAGAACCTGCCCTTCTACTACGCGATGCTGTTCCTGGCGGCGCTGTCGGTGGCGCTGTCGTGGTGGATCCGGCGCAGCAAGCTCGGCACCGGCCTGGTCGCCATCCGCGAGGACGAGGACAAGGCCGCCGCCATCGGCGTGCGCACCCCCGCCTACAAGATCCTCAGCTTCGTCGCCAGCGCGGTCCTGATCGGCGTCGCCGGCGGCGTCTACGCCTACTTCCTGACCTTCATCGACCCGCGCGGCATGTTCGACATCCTGGTCAGCGTCCAGGTGGTGCTCGCCGCGCTGCTCGGCGGCCGCGGCACCATCTGGGGGCCGGTGATCGGCGCGTTCGCGGTGGTGCCGCTCAACGAGGCCGCCAACAGCATCGCCGCGGCCGAGGGCCTGCGCCTGCTCGCCTTCGGCGTGGCCCTGGGCGCGGTGGTGCTGTTCCTGCCGCTGGGCGTGATCCCCACCGCGCAGGCATGGTGGTCGCGCCGCCACGCCCGGCCGGTCCCGACCGAGCGGCGCCGGCCGCTCACCGTCGGCGAGCGGGCCGAGCCGGCGCCGGACGCCCCTGGACGCGTCCTGCTCGAGGTGGACGGGGTGGCCAGGCGCTTCGGCGGCGTCACCGCGGTCGACGCCTGCTCGTTCGCGGTGCGGGAGGGCAGCCTCACCGGGCTGATCGGGCCCAACGGGTCGGGCAAGACCACCACCTTCAACCTGCTCAGCGGGATGCTGCGCTGCGGCGCCGGCCAGATCCGCCTGGACGGGCGGCGGATCGACCGGCTCACCCCGTGGGAGCGCGCCTACCTCGGCCTGGGCCGGACCTTCCAGATCACCCGGCTGTTCCCCGGGATGACCGTGCTCGAGAACGTGGTCGCGCCGCTGCGCCGCTTCTCCTGGCCGGACCTCGCCGCCGACGCCGTCGGCGGCCGCGAGGCCAGGCGCGCCGAGGAGCTGCTCGACTTCGTCGGCATGCAGCCGTTCGCCGGCCACCCGGCCGGGCAGCTCTCGTTCGGGCAGCAGAAGCTGGTCGAGCTCGCCCAGGCGCTGATGCTCGAGCCGCGGCTGCTGCTGCTCGACGAGCCCGCCGGCGGCGTCAACCCCGGCATGGTCGAACGCCTCGCCGAGCTGATCCGCGAGCTGCGCCGCCAGGGCCTGACGTTCGTGGTGGTGGAGCACAACATGCCGCTGGTGCTCGGGCTGTGCGACCCGATCCTCGTGATGGCCAGGGGCAAGGTGATCGCGGAGGGCTCGCCGGCGGCGATCCAGCGCGACCCGCTGGTGCTCGACGCCTACCTCGGCGAGGGCTGGGGCCGCGCCTCCGAGCCGCTGGAGGTGTGATGGCGGCGCTGCTCGAGCTGGACGGCGTGACGGCCGGCTACGGCGGCGCGCGGGTCCTCGACGGCGTCGACCTCGCGGTGGAGCGCGGCTCGGTGACCTGCGTCGTCGGCCCCAACGGCGCCGGCAAGTCGACCCTGCTCAAGACGGTCAGCGGGCTGCTGCGGCCGTGGCGGGGGACCATCACCCTCGACGGGACGGTGATCTCCGGGCTCGGCACCGCCGGCGTCCTGGCCCGCGGGGTCGTCCAGGTGCCGCAGCAGCGCGGCCTGTTCCCCAGCCTCACCGTGCGCGAGAACGTGCTCATGGGCGCGTACGTGCTGCGCCGCGACCGGGCGCTGGTGCGGCGCCGCTACCAGGCGGTCGAGGAGCTGCTGCCGCTGGTCGGCGAGCGCGCCGGCGACAAGGCCGGGAACCTCTCCGGCGGCCAGCGCCGCCTGGTCGAGTTCGCCCGCTGCCTGATGGTCGACCCGGTGCTGGTGCTGCTCGACGAGCCCTCGCTCGGCCTCGAGCCCAGGACCCTGCGGCAGGTCTACGACCTGGTCGCCGGCATGCGCGACCAGGGCCGGACGGTCCTGCTGGTGGAGCAGAACGTGCGGCTGGGGCTCGAGAGCGCCAGCCACGGCGTGGTGATGGAGGGCGGCCGCGTCCGGCTGGTCGGCGCGGCCGCATCGGTGCTGGCCAACCCGGAGATCGCCGACCTCTACCTGGGCGGGACCATCCGCCACCCGGGCGGGGGAGCGGGCGGAGCGGCGGCCCCCGGCGTGGCCAGGCCGTCCGGGGCCGGCGGACCTGGCGGGGCGGGGGGGTCCGGGGGCTCGGGTGGCGGAGCGGTCGCCCCCGGTGGAACAGGACCGTGATCGTCGACGTCCACGCCCACGTGATCGTCCCGGAGATCACCCGGGCCGCCGACCCCGGCGACGCCTGGCGGCCGGCCGTCCGCCGCGAGGGCGGCGCGCAGGTGGTGGAGTTCGGCGGCCGGACCATCCGCTCGGCGGTCGGCGAGTTCGTCGAGGTCGAGGGGATCCTGGCCGAGGCGGCCAAGGCCGGCGTCGACCGGGTGGTGCTGTCGCCGTGGGTGAACCTGCTGCCCTACGGCCTCGACCAGGCGGCCGCGGTGCGGGCCTGCCGGGTGCAGAACGACGCCCTCGCCGGGCTCTGCGCCGCCCACCCGGACCGCCTCGCCGCGCTCGGCGCCGTGCCGCTGC
This sequence comes from Actinomycetes bacterium, assembly GCA_036377075.1. Lineage (GTDB taxonomy): Bacteria > Actinomycetota > CALGFH01 > CALGFH01 > CALGFH01 > DASUZB01. The sequence goes on from DASUZB010000109.1 coordinate 10,837, forward strand.
AGGACCCCGCCGCCGCGGTCGACGAGCTCGCGCGCCTCGCGGCCGCGCCCGGCGTCGGCGGCGCGGAGGTGGCCGCGAGCGTCGCCGGCGTGTCCCTCGGCGACGACCGCTTCCTGCCGTTCTGGGAGGCCGCCGAGGACCTGGGGTCGGTGGTGCTGGTGCACCCGACCACCCGCGGCTTCGACCTGCCGGTGCTGGAGCGGCACTACCTGTGGAACACGGTCGGCAACCCGCTGGAGACGGCCGTGGCCGGCGCGCACCTGGTGACGGCGGGCGTGCTGGAGCGGTTCCCGCGGCTGCGGCTGGTGCTGGCCCACGGCGGCGGCGCCCTGCCGGCGGTGCGGGGCCGGCTGCGCAAGGCCCACTCGTTCCAGCCCCAGGCGCGGGAGCGGCTCGCCGAGGGCCCCGACGCGTCGCTGGGGAGGCTCTACTACGACACCGTGACCCACGACGCCGACCTGCTGCGGGCGCTGGTCGCCTGGGCCGGCGCCGACCACGTCCTGCTCGGCTCCGACCGGCCCTTCGACATGGGCGCCGACGACCCGGTCGGCGAGGTCCGCGCGCTCGGCCTCGACGCCGCGGCCGAGCGGGCGGTGCTCGGCGGCAACGCCGCCGCGCTGCTCGGCCTCACCACCGGTGGGGAGGGACCGGGGTGACCGCCTACGACGTGGTCGTGGCCGGCGCCGGGCACAACAGCCTGGTGGCCGCCGCCTACCTCGCCAAGGCGGGCCTCTCCTGCCTGGTCGTCGAGGCCCGCGAGCAGGTCGGCGGCGACACCAGCTCCGAGGAGCTGACCCTGCCCGGCTTCCTGCACGACACCTGCTCGACCG
>DASUZB010000110.1:0-24047 GCA_036377075.1 Actinomycetes bacterium
CGCCCGCATCCGGGTGGTCTCGCCGAGCAGCGCCACCGCCTGGCCCGCCTGCGGCACGTCGGGCAGGCCGAGGGTGGCGTGGCTCTGCGCGTACCCCTGGTACGGCACCTCGGCGGAGGCGCGCACCCTGGCGAGCAACTCCTCCGCCGGGAGCGGCCGCCCACCGACGGGCAGGGCCGCCACCGCGGCCGGCATGGCGGCCAGGAGCGCGACCACGCCCACCATGACACGCCACCGCCACCCGGGTGGAGCCCAGAACCTCACCCCACCACAGTACGACGAGCGCGCTGTCACGGCGGAGGGGTCTGCCCCGTCTCGTGGGTTGTACCCGGACACGGAGGAAGGACATGGAACGGAACCAACCTGCACCGACGGAGCGGCACCCGGGCGACCGGTTCGTGACGCTGGTGACGCTGCTGGCGGGACTCGTCACGCTGGCGATCGGGCTGTGGGGGTTCCTGGCGCCGCGCTCGTTCGCGGACGCGGTCCAGTTCCCCTACGCACGCCACTTCGTCCACGACGCCGGGGCGTTCCAGGTCGGCATCGGCGCCACGCTGCTGCTCGCCCTGGCCTGGCGCGACGGGCTCGCGCTGGCGTTGGCCGGGTTCCTGGTCGGCAACACCGTCCACGCGCTCAGCCACGTCGCCGACCGGGGGCTCGGCGGTGGCGGCTGGGAGCCCTGGGCGCTGGCGGCGGTGTCGGTCGTGATCCTGGTGGCGCTCGTCCTGCGGCTGCGCGCGATCGGCTGGGTGGTCGGCGAGGTGCCTGCCGTGGCGGCGCCGGAGCTGGCGCGCTTCGCCCGGCAGAAGACGGCCGTGCTCACCAGCTACCGGCGGGACGGCACGCCGGTGGCGACCCCGCTCAGCGTGGTGGTCGACGGCGACCGCCTGCTCATCCGCAGCTACCAGAAGTCGGGGAAGGCGCGCAGGATCCGCCGCCGTCCCGAGGTGGAGATCGCGCCGTCCACGGCGCGCGGCAGGCCCACCGGGCCGGCCACCCGGGCAACCGCCAGGCTGCTCGACGGCGCGGACGCTCGCCGTGCGGCGTGGCTGCTCAACCGCAAGTACCCGGGCCTGCACGGCATCGTGGTGACGTGGGGCCACCGCCTCTCCCGCGCCAAGGTGGGTGCCACGATCCACTACGAGCTGGTGCTGGACCGTGGCCACGAGCCGATACTGGAAGAGCGCGATGGCGCGACCGTCACGGCGGAGCGGAACGAAACCGAACAAGGACGGCGAAGGGAGCCTGCTTGACGAGCACCCGGTCCTCCTGGCGCCGCGTTGCAGGCCTGCTCGTCGTCGCCGTCCTCCTGCTGGTGGGGGCGCGCGCGGTCACCTGGGCGTCCCCCCAGTTCGACGAGGGGAGCCCGGCGGCCGCCCCGCGGCACGCCGCCGGCGAGGCGGGCTCGTCCCGCCATGCCGGCGCGGCGGCCGACCCGGTGGTCGCCGCCGCCGGCGACATCGCCCCCGACCAGGCGGGCGGGCACGACCAGAAGACCTCCGACCAGGTCCTGGCGACCAACCCCGACGCGGTCCTCGCCCTCGGCGACGAGCAGTACCCCGACGGGGCGCTCGAGGACTTCCGGCGCTACTACGACGCCACCTGGGGCCGCTTCAAGGACAAGACCAGGCCGACGCCCGGCAACCACGAGTACGAGGGCGGCGCCGCCGGCTACTTCGACTACTTCGGCGCCGCGGCCAGGCCGAACGGCACCAGCTACTACAGCTTCGACCTCGGCGGGTGGCACCTGGTCTCGCTCGACGCCAACGTCGACCACGGCGCCGGCTCGCCGCAGGAGCAGTGGCTGCGCGCCGACCTCGCCGCCACCGGCAAGCGCTGCGTGCTCGCCTACTGGCACCAGCCGCGCTTCACCTCGGGCGTCGAGCACGGCGACGACGAGTCGGTGGGCCCGTTCTGGAACGACCTGTACGAGGCCAGGGCCGACGTCGTGCTCAACGGCCACGAGCACCAGTACGAGCGCTTCTCCCGGCAGAACCCCGACGCCGCCGCCGACCCGCGGGGCATCCGCGAGTTCGTGGTCGGCACCGGGGGCAGGAGCCTCTACCCGTTCGGCTCCGCCGACCCCAACAGCGAGCTCCGCGACAACTCCGACTACGGGGTGCTCGAGCTGACGCTGCACCCGGACGGCTACGACTGGCGCTTCGTCTCCGAGAACGGCGCGGTGGTCGACGCCGGCGGCTCGGTGGCCTGCCACTGACCCGGTCGGAGGGTCAGGGATCCCCCTAAGACGGCGTTTCGCTCCCTTCGGCTGGGTGGGCGAGCGGGGACTCCCCAGCGGGATGGCCACCGCTTCGCGGTAGCCTCACCGGCGTGGTGTGGCCGCACGTCGGTCGGGAGGCGCGCGTGGAGCTGGGCCGGTTCTGGGGGCTGGTGGAGGCCGCCGCGGCCGCCGTCGACGGGGAATGCGGGGCGCGGGCCGAGCGGCTCACGGCGATGCTGGAGCACTGGGACTTCGAGGACGACGAGGAGGTCCGCCGGCGCCTGCCGCGGACGTGGGCGCGCCTGACCTAGCCACCGGCTCGCCGTGGTCTGCTGGGCGACGTGCCCACGCCCTTCCGCCGGCCAGCTTTGCGTGCAAGCGTCGCATGCCAGCACACCTCCCCTTGTCCGGCACGCCCGTCCGAGTGAGGGCGCGCCCCTGACCGGGAGGCGCTACGAAAGCGCGTAGCGTCGCTACGGGAGCTCGTCGATCGCGCGGTAGATGCGCTTCTCGGACACCGGCTGGGGGGTTCCGAGCGCCTCGGCGAAGAGGCTGACGCGCAGCTCCTCGACCATCCAGCGGATGCGCTCGAACGCCTCGTCGTCCGCCCCGCCCCGGCGTGGCTCGTCGAGCAGCTGCTCGTAGGCGGCCTGCACGTCCTGGACCCGCAGCATCCGGTCGTGGTCGCGGGCCGGGTTGGCGGGGAGCTTCTGCAGGCGCTGCTCCGCGGCGCGCAGGTAGCGCAGCAGGTCGGGCAGCCGCCGCCAGCCGGTGGCGCTGACGAAGCCGGGGTAGACCAGGCCGGCGAGCTGCGCGGAGACGTCGTCGAACACGTCCTGCAGCGGGCCGCCGTCGATCTCCGCCAGCAGCCGCCTGACCCGGTGGGCGGTCTCCAGGATGCGCTGCACCCTGGTGAACACGTCGACCGCGGTGTCGTGGAGCTGGGTACGGACCCGGTCGCGCAGCCGCTCGAAGCCGTCGGCGTCCCAGGCGGGCCCGCCGGCCTCGGCGATCAGCTCGTCGGCGGCGCAGGCGACGCAGTCGTCGAGCAGCGCCGCCATGCTCCCGTGCGGGTTCTGGCTCAGGGCCAGCCGGGCCTGGCCGCTGAGCCGCTGCCGCAGCGCCCGCAGCGGCGACGGGATCGTCTCGAGCAGCAGCCGGCGCGTGCCCCGCCACATGGCGCGTTGCTGCTCGGCCTCGCTCTCCAGCATCCGGATGGCGACGCCGTCGCCCTCCTCCACCAGGGCCGGGTAGGCGGTCACCTGGTAGCCGCCGCTGGCCCCCTCGACGGTGCGCGGCAGGCTGCCGAAGTCCCAGGCGCGCAGCCCGTGCCGCTCGACCGCGCCGGCCCGGGCGGAGAGCGCGCCGCGCAGCGCCGGCGCCAGCCGCGCCTCGAGCGCCTCCAGGTCCTTGTCCTGGGCCAGGGTGCGGCCGTCCTCGCCGAGCACCCGGAAGGTGACGCGCAGGTGGTCGGGCACCCGGTCGGGCTGCCAGGCGTCGCGGGGCACCGCCACGCCCATGCGGCCCAGCTCTCCGGTGAGCGCGTCGAGCAGGGGCCCGCGCAGCGGCACCAGCCGCCGCAGGACCTCCCTGGCGCTGTCGCGCAGCGGCACCAGGTTGCGGCGCAGCGGCTTGGGCAGCGTCCGGAGCAGCGCGGTCACCAGCTCCTCGCGGAAGCCGGGGACCTGCCAGTCGAAGCCGTCGGCTTCCACCTGGTTGAGCAGCGGCAGCGGGACGTTCACGGTCACGCCGTCGGCGTCCTCGCCCGGCTCGAACTGGTAGGTCAGCGGCAGGTCCAGCTCGCCCTGCCGCCAGCTGTCCGGGTAGTCGAGCGGGCTGACCTCCCCGGCGCGCTGGTCGACCAGCATCTCCGGGGAGAAGGCGAGCAGGTCCGGCTGGCTGCGGCCGGCCCGCTTCCACCAGGCGTCGAAGTGGCGGGCGGAGACCACCTCCGGCGGGACGCGCAGGTCGTAGAAGTCGAACAGCGCCTGGTCGTCGACCAGGATGTCGCGCCGGCGCGCCCGCTCCTCGAGGTCGGCCACGTCCTCGAGGAGCTTGCGGTTGGCGGCGAAGAAGGCGTGGTGGGTGTCCCAGTCGCCGCCGACGAGCGCCTCGCGGATGAACAGCTCGCGCGACAGCTCCGGGTCGACGCGGCCGTAGCCCACCTTGCGCCGCGCCACGATCGGGATCCCGTAGAGGGTGACCCGCTCGTAGGCGACCACCGCGCCGCGGTCGCGCTCCCAGTGCGGCTCGCTGTAGCCGCGCTTGACCAGGTGCCCGGCGAGCGGCTCGATCCACTCCGGCTCGATGCGCGCGACCACCCGCGCCCACAGGCGCGAGGTCTCGACCAGCTCGGCGGCCATCACCCAGCGCGGCGGCTTCTTGAACAGGGCCGAGCCGGGGAAGACGGCGAAGCGGGCGCCGCGCGCGCCGAGGTACTCCTGCTTCTCGGGGTCCTTGAGGCCGACGTGGGAGAGCAGGCCCGCCAGCAGCGACAGGTGCACCGCGCGCGGGTCGGCGGGCTCGCGGTTCAGGGCGATGCCGAGCGGCTTGACCGTCTGCCGCAGCTGGCCGTAGATGTCCTGCCACTCGCGGATGCGCAGGTAGTTGAGGAACTCCGCGCGGCACAGCTTGCGGAACTGGCTGGAGGACAGGGCCTTCTGCCGCTCGCGGAGGTACTGCCACAGGTTGAGGTAGGCGAGGAAGTCGGAGCCGGGGTCGGCGAAGCGGCGGTGCTGCTGGTCGGCCGCCTCCTGCCGGTCGGTGGGCCGCTCGCGCGGGTCCTGGATCGACAGCGCCGCCGCGACCACCATCACCTCCCGCACGCAGTCGTGGCGGCCGGCCTCCAGCACCATCCGCGCCAGCCGCGGGTCGAGCGGCAACTGGGCGAGCTTGCGGCCCAGCGGCGTCAGCCGCCCGCGGGCGGACGTATCAGTGGGCTCCAGTGCGGCCAGCTCCTCGAGCAGCTGCACGCCGGCCTTGACGTCGCGCCGGTCGGGAGGGTCGAGGAACGGGAAGGCGGCCACCTCGCCGAGGCCGAGCGCGGCCATCTGCAGGATCACCGAGGCCAGGTTGGTCCGCAGGATCTCCGGCTCGGTGAACTCCGGGCGCGAGGCGAAGTCCTCCTCGGAGTACAGGCGGACGCAGATCCCCGCCGCCACCCGGCCGCAGCGGCCCTTGCGCTGGTTGGCGGAGGCCTGCGAGATCGGCTCGATCGGCAGGCGCTGCACCTTGGTGCGGTGGCTGTAGCGGGAGATGCGCGCCGTCCCAGGGTCGACCACGTACCTGATGCCGGGCACCGTCAGCGAGGTCTCCGCCACGTTGGTGGCGAGCACCACCCTGCGGCCGGTGTGGGGTTTGAAGACCCGGTGCTGCTCGGCGGCGGACAGCCGCGCGTACAGCGGCAGGACCTCGGTCGCCGCGCCCAGCTGCCGGCGCAGCGCGTCGGCGGTGTCGCGGATCTCCCGCTCGCCGCTGAGGAAGACCAGGACGTCGCCGGGGCCCTCGGCGCACAGCTCCTTCACCGCGTCGCATACCGCCTGCGTCTGGTCGCGGTCGGCGTCGCCGGCCTCGTCCACGATCGGCCGGTAGCGCACCTCCACCGGGTAGGTCCGCCCGGACACCTCGACCACCGGCGCGCCGCCGAAGTGGCGGGAGAACCGCTCCGGGTCGATCGTGGCCGAGGTGACGACCACCTTCAGGTCGGGCCGGCGCGGCAGCAGCCGCTTGAGGTAGCCGAGGATGAAGTCGACGTTCAGGCTGCGCTCGTGCGCCTCGTCCACGATCAGGGTGTCGTAGCGGCGCAGCATGCGGTCGCGCTGCAGCTCCGCCAGGAGGATGCCGTCGGTCATCAGCTTGACCAGCGTGCCGTCGCCCACCTGGTCGGTGAAGCGCACCTGGTAGCCGACCGCGCCGCCGAGCGGCGTGCGCAGCTCCTCGGCGATGCGCTCGGCCACGGTGCGCGCCGCCAGCCTGCGCGGCTGGGTGTGCCCGATCATGCCGTGCACGCCGCGGCCGAGCTCGAGGCAGATCTTGGGGAGCTGGGTGGTCTTCCCCGAGCCGGTCTCGCCGGCGACGACCACCACCTGGTGGTCGCGGATGGCGGCGAGGATCTCGTCCCTCCGCTGGCTGACCGGCAGCTCTGGCGGGTAGCTGACCTCGGGCAGGTTGGCGCGGCGCGCGGCGGCGCGCCGGTCGGCGGCTCGCGGTGTTCCCATGCCGCCGAGGATAGGGGAGCGCGTGCCCTGGCTTCGTTGACAGGTGCGGTGCAATCTTCCTGACCAATCCCGCGGTAGGAAGGAGTCAGCGGTGCAACAGCCCACCTACCCCGTCCGCCTCTCGGTGGACTACCCCGACCGGGACCTCGACCGCACCAGCACCCTGCTACGCATCTTCTACGCCATCCCGATCCTGATCCTGCTCGGCACCGTCAACGGCTCGACCTGGCAGTGGTCGACGAACAACGGGACGACCAAGGTCGTGGCCGGCGCGGGCGGCCTGCTGTTCGCCGGGCCGCTGCTGATGATCCTGTTCCGCGAGAAGTACCCGCGCTGGTGGTTCGACTGGAACCTCGAGCTGCAACGGTTCGGCAACCGGGTGGCCGCGTACCTGGCGCTGATGGACGACCGCTACCCGGCCACCGACGACCACCAGTCGGTGCACCTCGACTACGACTACCCGGACGTGCCCAACCAGCTCAGCCGGTGGCTGCCGGTGGTCAAGTGGCTGCTGGCGATCCCGCACTACGTCGTGCTGATCGTGCTCAACGTCGCCGCGGTCGTGGTCGTGATCGTCGCCTGGTTCGCGATCCTGTTCACCGGGCGCTACCCGCGGGGCGCGTTCGACTTCGTCGAAGGGGTCATCCGCTGGAACAACCGCGTGCTCGGCTACGCGTTCACGCTGGTCACCGACGAGTACCCGCCGTTCAGGCTGGCGCCCTGACCGCCCCGTCCTCCTGGGTACGAAGCGAGCGCGTTCTACGGTACGGTCAAGCAGGACAGGAGCGATGGGGAGGCGGGCGTGCCGATATTCCGAGAGCGCCGAGACCGGCGGATGAGCGAGGCGGCGCACAACGCCGGGGTCGAGCGGGACCTCATCGAGGTCGTCGGCGCGCTGTTCGCCGAAGGCAGGACGCCGTCGCGGGAGGAGCGCGAGCTCACCGGCAAGCGGCTGCGCAAGCTCCTGTTCGGCAACAGGCAGCTCAACCCCGCCGAGCGCATGGGCATCGAGGGCCGCGTCTGGCGGCACTTCCGCAACGACAGCCGCGAGCGCGCCTACCTCAACGAGATCGGCTTCCTGAGCTGGAACTGAGGCGACCCCGCGCGGCACCGGGCCGCGCGGGGTCGTAGGTGGTGGCGGTGGCTCAGCCGCAGCTCTCCAGGACGGTCATGTACCAGCCGACCCGGTCGGCGGGAGCGACCGTGAAGATGGCGGGGCTGCCCTTGCCCGGCTTGTGCATCGCCGCCGGGTAGTCGTGGGAGAAGGTGCACTGGTAGTCGCCGCGGCCGCTGTTGGCCTTGCAGCCGAGCAGCTGCAGGTTGACCGCGAACGGGCGCATGCTGAGCAGCGCGGCGCGGCCCTGCGGCGTGGTCACGTGCTTGAGCTCGACCATGTCGATGCGGTTGTACGCCGACGCCAGGTAGCGCATCGCGCCCCCCGGCGTGGCGAAGTGCGGCACCGCCGGAGCCGGCGGCGGGGCCGGAGCCGGCCCCACCCTGCCGCCGGTGACAAGGTGGACGCCGCCGGTCGGCGGTGACGGCGCGACCGGTTGGCCGCGGCTGCCGCTGGCGTTCTTCGTGGGCTGCAGCGCGACGGCGCTCGGGGTGTCGGAAGTGGCGGCCTGCACGGGTGCGGGCAGCGGGTCGGCCTGGCTGCCGCACCCGGCGAGGATGGCGACGGCGGCGAACAGGAGCACGGCGGGAGCGAAGCGGGTGACGCGCATGAGGTTCCCCCTCGAAGTGGACGCGCTGGCATCCTTAGCGTCCGCCCTGCTGGTCACGCCCGGCGCGCGGCATGGTCACGTCGGCGACCGGAAGCGTCACGATCCGGCCACCACCGACAGGGAGCCAAGCGCGGCGGTGGCCGGCGACCAGGACCCTGCGAGGATGGCGCGATGAGCACGACCCGTCCTTCCGCCGGTGGTGGCCGCTGGGTGCGCGTCGCCCCGGAGCGGCTCGAGCGCTGGCTGGACGGGTTCGCCGGCAGGCACGGGCCGCTGCGCTGGGAGGCCACCGCCGAGCGGTTGACCGTCACCGCGGCGGACGGGGCCGTCGCCGAGCTCATGGTGCCGTTCCCGCCGCTGGCGGTGCGCGGGCAGGCGCCGTACGGCGGGCTGGTCGAGCATGCCCGCGCCGAGCGGGTGGTCGGGGTGGCGCTGGTGCGCCTCGGCGGCTTCGCCGTCGGCGTCTTCGACGGGGAGCGGCTACGCGCGAGCAAGTGCGGGTCGCGGCCGGTGCACGGCCGCGCGGCCGCCGGCGGCCGCTCACAGCGGCGCTTCGCGCGCCGCCGCGAGGGTCAGGCCAGGGTGGCGCTGGCGGCGGCGGCGGACGCCGCCGCCGCGGTGCTGCTGCCCGTGGCCGCCGAGCTGGCCGCCGTCGTCGGCGGCGGCGACCGGCGCGCGCTGGCAACGGTGCTCGCCGACCGCCGCCTCGCGCCGCTGCGCCCGCTGCTGGCCGCCGACGTCCTCGACGTGCCCGAGCCGCGCCGGTCGGTGCTGGAGTCGGCCCCGGCGCGGTTCCGCGCCGTGCGCGTGCGCCTGCCGGCGCACGAGCCCGCCTGACCGGTCGGCAGGTGGCGGACGAGCGGCTCCGCTCGGTCGGCGAGGCGATCACCGCCTTCCTCAACGACGGTCGCGGCCCGTAGCGGCGAGCGCGGCGGCCGATCCGGTCGCCAGCCTCGGCAGGTGGGCGGCGAGCTGCCTGGCGACGTGCTCGGCGTCGCGCCCGACGCCGCCGATCAGCGAGGAGGTCAGCGCGTACTGGAACAGCTGTCCCACGAAGTAGAGGCCGGGCTCGGCCTCGACCACCCCGCGCCGCTGCAGCGGCCGGCCGTCGTCGCCGAGGACCGGGAGGTCGATCCAGCTCAGGTCCTGCCAGAACCCGGTGCACCAGATCACGTTGGCCACCTGGAGGACGCGCCCGTCCTCGAGCAGGGGGGCGCCGTCCCGCGCGCCGGCGACCCGCGGCACGCGCTCGATCCCGGCGGCGGCGAGGTCCTCCGGCTTGACCCGGATCAGCGGCCCGCCGTGGGACAGGACCCGCGGCCGGAGCTTGCGGCCTGGCCGTGTCCGCACGCTGAGCACGTGGGTCCCGACGAAGAACAGCAGGGGGCCGAGCAGGCGCCCGCGCCAGCTCTCGATGCGGACGGGGATGTGGCCGACGTCCCTGCCCGACAGCCAGGTCCGGTGGCCGCGGGCGGCCTCCAGGCCGATGTCGGCCCCGGAGTTGCCGGCGCCGACCACCAGCACGGCGCCCTCGCGCAGCTGCGACGGGTTGCGGTACCGGCTGGAGTGGAGCTGCACGATGCCGGGGTCGAGCTCGCCGGCGAAGGCCGGGATGCGTGGGCTCCCGTAGGTGCCGGAGGTGACCACCACGCTGTCGGCCACGAAGCGGCGCTTCCCGGCGCTGACCACGTAGCGGTCGCCCTCCCGGGCGAGCCGGTCGGCGCGGACGCCGCCACGGACCGGCAGGCCGAACCGCGCGGCGTACGCCTCGAGGTAGTCGGCCATCTCGTCCCTGGTCGGGAACGACCACCCGGGGGCCGGGAACGGCCAGCCGGGCAGCCCGTCGTAGCGGGCGGGGGTGAACAGGCGCAGCGAGTCCCAGCGCTTGCGCCAGGAGTCGCCGACGCGCGGGTTCGCGTCCAGGATCACGAAATGCCGGCCCTGCCTGGCGAGCTGGTAGCCGACCGCGAGGCCCGCCTGGCCGGCACCGACGACCACGACCTCGAAGTCCTCGGTGGTGCCACCGTTGCTGTCCACGGTTCCTCCATTCCTCGTCGAACGGTTCATGGATGACCGTAGGTGCCGGGCGGCCGCGGCTCATCGCCGGAACCAGCCAGGTCGCTGGTGGTGCGCCGTGGTCAGAATTGACCACGGCGCCTCAGGCGGGCTGCGGCTCGAAGCCGAGCTCGTGCGCCCGGGCGAAGGCCTCCTCGGCGACGGCGAGGTTGCCCCATGCGCCGGCGGACCTCCCCGGTCTCGTAGAACGCCCTGCCGGCGGCGAGCGGGTTGAAGCTCAGCTCCTCCGAGGCCCGCGTCGCCTCGGCCTCGGCCTCCGACCACGCCCCGAGGGCGAGCGCCACCTCGGTGCGGTTGATGCGGCACAGCCCGGGATACGGGGACTCCGGCGAGAGGCCCTCGTACCAGGCCCGCGCCGCCTCGCTCCACTCGCCGGCCCGCCCGAGGTCGCCGAGCTCGAGGCAGGCGGCCAGGACGTTGCAGTAGACCGCGCCGGTGAAGTACCGGCTCAGCTCCCCGGCGACGACCAACGTCATCGCCTCGTCGAGCAGCGCCATGCCGTCCGCGACCCTGCCCGCGGCGACCAGCGCCAGCCCATGGCCGTGGATCCCCACCGCGACCAGGTCGCGGTCGCCGAAGCGCTGGCCGATCGCGTTGGCCCGCTCGGCGTGCGCCAGCGCCGCGTCCAGCTCGCCGCGCCGGTGCGCCACGAAGCCCTCGCACAGGGCCAGGTAGCCGTGCTGCAGGCACTCCGCCCGGCCGCGGAGGTGCCGCTGCGCCCGCATCAGCCAGCCCGCGCCGGCCGCCGCCTCGCCGCGGGTGAGGCGGTCGAAGCACAGGCGCACCGCGACCAGCGCCGCCGCCGGGTCGTCGCCCGCGTCCGCGTAGGCGGCGTAGGCGCGCTGCCGCACCGTGAAGGACTCGTCCATGCGGCACAGCCACCAGGCGGCGTCGGCGAGGCCCTCCAGGTCGCGGGGCGCCAGGTCGGCGGGGTCGAGCGCCCGCAGCCGCCGGTACGCCTCGGCCCAGGACTCCCGCGCGACGGCGTCCCTCGCCTCCGCGATCGGCTCGGCCACCCGCCCTCCTCCCGGTTCGAGCGCCACGGGCGGCTCCAGCTTAGGGCCTGCGGCGGCCGGCCAGGTCCCGCCGGCCCGCCGCCCCGGTCTGGAGCGAGAAGACGGCGCGGTCGCGTTGTACCCTGGCCCGGCCCGGTGACCAGGCGTGAAGCTCCAGCTCGGAGGCTCCATGGACGATCGACCGCAGGGCACGGTCCAGACCGTGCTCGGTCCGGTCGCGGCGGACCTGCTGGGGCCGACCGACGCCCACGAGCACCTCTTCCTGGACACGCCGGCGCTGCCCGGCGAGGCGTTCACCGAGCTGGAGCCGATGGTGGCCGAGGCGTCGGCGCTGCGCGCGGCCGGCGCGCGCGCCGTCGCCGACCTCACCCCGATCGGCTGCGGCCGCGACCCGCGAGCGCTGCGGCTGCTCGCCGAGCGGACCGGGCTGCACGTGATCGCCGCGACCGGCTTCCACCGCGACGCCCACTACCCGACCGGGCACTGGGTCCACGCCGAGCCCGAGGACGTCCTCGCCGAGCTGCTGGTCACCGACCTCACCGAGGGGATGGACGAGCGCGACTGGCAGGGGCCGCTGCCGCGGCGCTCGGCGGCGCGGGCGGGGGTGGTCAAGCTCGGCGCCTCCTACCAGCGGCTGACGCCTTCCGAGCGGCGCCGGCTCGCCGCCGGCGCCGAGGCCGCGGTGCGGACCGGCGCGCCGGTCGCGGTGCACTGCGAGACGGGCACCTACGCCCACGAGATCCTCGACCTGCTGGCCGAGCACGAGCTTCCGGCGCGGCGGGTGGCCCTGGCGCACCTGGACCGCAACCCCGACCCCGGCCTGCACGCCGAGCTCGCCGAGCGCGGCGCGTTCGTGATGTACGACGGCGCCGGCAAGGTCAAGCACCACCCGGACTCGCTGCTGATCGACCTGGTCGCGTGGATGGCCGAGGCGGGGCACGCCGCCAGCGTGCTGCTCGGGGGCGACGTCGGCCGCCGCGGCGAGCTGCGCGCCCACGGCGGCGGGCCGGGCCTCGCGCACCTGTTCGCGGTCCTGGTGCCGCGGCTGCGCAAGGCGCTCGGCGCCGAGCTGGTCGCCCAGGTCACCATCGACAACCCGGCGCGCGCGTTCGCCTTCGACGCCCCGGCCGGCCCGCGCCCGGCCCGGTCCGAGGCCGCGGCGCGCGGCCCGGACCCGTCGGAGCTCGAGGCGTGACCGACGCCTACGACGTGGTGGTGGTCGGCGCCGGCTCGGCGGGCGCGACCGCGGCGATCGCCGCCGCCCGCGGCGGCGCCCGCACCCTGCTGGTGGAGCGGATGGGCTTCCTCGGCGGCATCTCCACCGCCGTGCTCGACACCTTCTACGCCTTCTACACGCCGGGGACGGCGCCGCGGCGGGTGGTCGGCGGCATCGCCTGGGAGGTCGCCGGCCGGCTGACCGAGGACGGTGCCGCCTTCGAGCGCCCCAACACCTACGGGGCGGGGACCGGCATCACCTACGACCCCGAGGTGCTCAAGCGCCTCTGGGAGGCGCTGGCCCTCGACGCCGGGGTGGACGTGCTGCTGCACACCTGGGTCACCGGCGTGGAGCTGGACGGCGACCGCCGGGTGCGCGCCCTGACCGTGTTCAACAAGGGCGGTCCCGGCCGGGTCGAGGCCGCCGTGGTGGTGGACGCGTCCGGCGACGCCGACGTGGCCGCCTGGGCCGGCGTGCCCTTCGACGACCCGGCGGCCAACGGGCAGGTGCAGTCGCTGTCCACCGTCTTCCGGCTGGCCGGCGTCGACGTCGAGCGGGCCGAGGCGTTCGGCAAGGCGGCCATGTGGGCGCGCATGCGCGAGGCGGGCGAGTCGGGCGCCTACCGGCTGCCCCGCATCGAGGGGAGCTGGCACCGCACGCCCCAGCCCGGCGTGGTGATGGCGCTGATGACCAGGGTGCCGCGGGTGGACGCGACCGACCCGCGGCAGCTCACCCGTGCCGAGATCGAGGGCCGCAGGCAGGCGTGGGAGTACGCGCGCTTCCTGCGCGACCAGGTGCCCGGTTTCGAACGGGCCGTGATGGTCTCGACCAGCCCGGCGATCGGGGTCCGCGAGAGCCGGCGGGTCCACGGCCGCTACCGGCTCGACGCCGACGACGTGCTCGGCGGCCGCCGCTTCGACGACGAGGTCGCGCTGTGCGGCGCCCCGATCGAGGACCACCACGCCGGCGCCGACACCCGCTGGAGCTACGTCCCGGACGGCGGCGTCTACGGCATCCCCTACCGCTGCCTGCTGCCCCTTCAGGTCGAGGGCCTGCTGGTGGCCGGGCGCTGCTTCTCCGCCACGCACGACGCGCACGCCAGCGCCCGCTCGATGGGCACCTGCATGAGCATGGGCCAGGCCGCCGGCACCGCCGCGGCCCTCGCCGCGGCGGCCGGCGGCGTGCCCGCCGAGGTGCCGGCCGAGCGGTTGCGCGCCCGGCTCGCCCGCGACGGGGTGCTGCTGCAGCCGCTGCCGCCGGCCGGGCACGGGGCGGCCCCGTGACCGCCGAGCCGCCCCTGCGCGTCCTGGTCGCCGGCGCCCGCGGCGGCATCGGCGGCGCCTGCGTCGAGGCGCTGCGCCGGTCCGGCCACCAGGCCGTGGGCGTCGACCGTGAGGGCGCGGCCGGCGGCGACCACGGCGCGGACGAGGTGCACGCGGTCGACGTCACCGTGCCCGGCGGGGCGGAGCGGGCGGTCGAGCTCGCCGCGGCGCACCTCGGCGGCCTCGACGGGATCGTGCACGCCGTGGGGATGAGCGGGCGCCGCCTCGGCGACGGGCCGGTCACCCGCTGCGCCGACGACGCCTGGGCCGAGGTCATGCGCGTCAACCTGGAGTCGGCCTTCCGCCTGCTGCGCGCCGGCCTTCCCGTGCTGGCCGACGGCGGCTCCTTCGTGACGGTCGGCTCGGTGCTCGGCCAGTCCAGCGACCGCGACTTCCTCACCGCCGCCTACGCGGCCAGCAAGGGCGCCCTCGCGAGCCTGACCCGCGTCGCGGCGATGGAGGTCGCCGCTCGGGGCGTGCGCGTCAACCTCGTCGCCGCCGGCCTGGTCGACACCCCGATGGCCGCCCGCGCCCTGACCGACCCGCGCATCGGCGCCCGCCTGCCCGAGCTGCAGCCCCTCGGCGCCGGCGCCGTCAGCGCCGCCGAGGTCGCCGCCGCCGTCGCCTGGCTGCTCTCCCCGGCATCGGGCCGCACCACCGGCGCCAGCCTCCCTGTGGACGGCGGCTGGTCGCTCCGCTGACGGTCGAATAGGTTGGGCGACCCGGGACCGGCATCCTGCCGGTGCTCCGTCGAAGGCGGGCGCGTCGCTGAGCGTCCCGCCTGGCAGACTGAGGCTGACCAAAGTCAGCAAGGCGGGAGAGGGCCATGTCCGCGGCGGAAGGTGGCTACCAGTCCGCTTGCCAGCAGCTCCAGGGAAGCGGCACCCGTTGGAGCTTGCCGTTTCGGAGGACGTAGACGGTTGCCGACTGCTGCTGGCCGCCTCCCCCGACGGCGGCGATGATGACGTACCGGCCGCTGCGGTCCACGTCCAGGCCGAAGATCTCGCTCGTCAGAGCGAGCGGCACGCTGGAGATCACCTGGCCCGTCCTCAGGTCGAAGGTGGCCAGGAGGTTCTCGACCGGACCGGTGTCGCAGCCGCGGCCTGCGAGCGCCAGCAGGCGCTGGCCGCCGGCGAACCGCGGGGTGGACATCGGGCAGTCGCCGGGCGCTGGGAGGTCGCGGCCCTGGGTCGCCTGGGTGGTGCCGGCGAGCGGCAGCAGGTGCAGTGACGTCCGCCGGTCGGGCCCCTGCGTCAGGCGGTAGGCGAACTGGGCCGCGTCCGGGCTGAGCTGCAGCTGGTCCACCGTGGCCCCCTGCGGGATCGTCCAGGTGCGCTGCCGCTGGCTGACCAGGTCCCTCACGGCCAGCTCGGTGTCGCAGGGCGACCGTATCAGGGCCGGAGTCCCGCCAACAGCCGGGAAGGTGTGGACGAACGCCAGCCAGCGGCCGTCGGCACCGAGGCTGAACTCCCGGACGCCCTCGAGGCCGTCGAAGGCGGGTCGCCGGGCCCCGCTGGCCAGGTCGAGCTGGGTCCAGCCGGAGTCGCATGCGGTCGAGCTGGTGCTCGGGACCGGGAGGTACATGCTGCGCAGGTCGGGGCCGACCACCACGTCGGTGGCCGGCACACCTGGCTGCTCCGAGTGGCGCTCCGAGCCGGGCACGTGGCGGACGGTCATGCCGGTCCTGGCGTCGATGATCACGGTCTGCATGTCGGTGCCGTCGCCGACCTGGCCGACGAACGTGCTCGGTGCGGTGGCGGCCGGCGGGCCGATCGACGGCGCCACCGGTGGCGCCGGCCGGCTCTCGCGCGGCTGGCCGAGCAGCTGCGTGCTCGCGCCCGCCGCCAGCAGGCACGCCAGGACCACCACCACGCCGACCTGGACCTTGCGGCGGCCGCGGCGGCGGACCGCCGCGATCGGCGCGGGCCTGGCGGCCGCCTGGCCGACCCCGGCGAGGGCCTGCAGGCGCGAGCGCAGCTCGTCGTCACGCACTGGTGCTCTCCTGGTCTGGCTCCTCGGCGCGCAGGTGGCGGGCGAGTGCGGTACGGCCACGCGCGAGCCGGCTCTTCACGGTGCCGGCGGGCAGGCCCAGCTCGGCGCCGACCTGCTCCACCGCCAGCCCGGTGACGTAGTGCAACACCAGCACCTCCCGCTGCCCCAAGGGGAGCTTCCGGAGGGCACGCACCAGGTCGAGGTGCTCGGCGCCGACCGGCGGCAGCGCCGGTGGCGGGCCGAGCCGCAGCAGCGCCCGCAGCTGCCTGGCGTTGCGGCGATGGTGGTCGACGGCTCGGCGGACGGCGACCTTGCGCACCCAGGCCTCGGGGTCGTGGTAGCCGCGCAGGATCCGCCACCGCAGCAGGGCGCTGGCGAAGGCGTCCTGGACCACGTCCTCGGCCTGCGCCTGGTCGTGCACGAACGCGAACAGCAACCCGACCAGCCGGGCGTAGCTGGCCGCGAAGAACTCCTCGAAGCTCATGTCGCCGCGCTGGCCCACCGGCTGGCTCCCGTTTCGTCGCTACGCCCCTATCTCGCCACAGGGCGCCCCCGGGTTCCACCGAGCCAGAGGTTCTGGTTACTGTCTCGGCGATGACGGAGATCTATCGTCTCTGCGCCGACTACGTCGACCAGTTCGCCGTGCTCGATCCGGTCCAGGCGAGCGTGCTCGGAATCGGCGCCGAGTACGGTCCCGCCACCGACTACAGCCCGGACGGCCACGCCGCCCGAGCCGACCTCGCTCGTGCGACCCTGGCCGAGCTCGGGCGGCTGCCGGTGACCTCGGAGGCGGACCGGCGGGCCGCCGACCACCTGCGTGAACGGCTCCAGGCCGAGCAGGCATGGGACGCCAGCGGGGAGCCGCTGCGCCTGCTGCGCGCCGCGGTCGGGGTGGTCTCCCTGCTGCGTGACAGCGTCGAGCTGTTGCCACGCGGCGACGACGAGCAGTGGCGTGGTGTCGCCGCCCGGCTCGCCGCCGTCCCAGGCATGCTGGCGAGCTGGCGCACCAGCCTGGACGCCGGCCTGCAGCGCGGCCTGACGGCCGCGCGGCGCCAGGCGCTGGAGTCGGCGGTGCAGGCCGAGCGCTACGCCGGCGGCACGCACGACCGCCTGGTGGCCGCCTACGGCGAGGGCCCCCTGGCTGGCAGGCTGGCCGCCGCGGCCGAGGCGGCGCACGCCGGCTATGCCGAGACCGCACGCTACCTGCGCACCGACTACGCACCTGGGGCATCCGGGTCGGACGCGGTCGGCGCCGAGCGCTACGCCGTGGCCACCCGGCTTCACCTCGGCGCCGACGTCGACCCCCTGGAAGCCTACGAGTGGGGCTGGGAGGAGCTGCACCGGATCGAGGCGGAACTGGCGCACGAGGCCGGCAGGGTCCACCCGGGGGCGGGCGTCGAGGAGGCGACCGCGCTCCTCGGGCAGACCCAGTACGTGGCCGGTCACGACGCCTACCGTGGATGGCTTCAGGACCGCCACGACCAGGCGATCCAGGAGCTGCACGGCACCCATTTCGACATCGCCGCACCGCTCAGGGTCGTCGAGGTCACGCTCGAGCCCGATTCGACGTCCGGGTCGGCGTACTACACGCCCCCGAACGAGGACCTTACGCGCCCGGGCCGGACCTGGTGGCCCACCGGTGGCCGGGAGCGGTTCGCGACCTGGAAAGAGCTGACCATCGTCTTCCACGAGGCAGTGCCAGGCCACCACCTGGAGATCGGCGCCACCAGGGTCGCGGGGGAGCGCCTGTCACGCTTCGCGAGGTTCTCCGACGTTCCCGGGCACCGCGAGGGCTGGGCACTGTACGCCGAGCGGCTCGCCGACGAGCTGGGCTGGTTCGACGTCCCGGGCAGCCGGCTCGGCATGCTCGCCGACGCCGCGCTGCGCGCCGCCCGCGTGGTGGTCGACATCGGCATGCACCTCGACCTGCCCCTGCCCGACGGCTCCAGGTGGACCTTCGAGGCAGCCTGCGAGTTCCTGGGCGAGCGCGGCCGCGCCGAACCGCACCAGGTTCACCCCGAGGTGGTCCGCTACCTCGGCTGGCCGGCCCAGGCCATCTCCTACAAGCTCGGCGAGCGGGCCTGGCGTGCCGCCCGCGACGAGGCGCGACGGCGGCCCGGCTTCGACCTCGAGCGCTGGCACACCGCGGCGCTCGAGCTCGGCCCGATCGGGCTCGACGGCCTGGCGGAAGCGCTGCGCGACTGCTGGTGAAGGCCGACGCCCGCCACGACGGACGCGGGACCGTGCTCAGCCGTTCGGGACGGCGGCGACCAGGCGCGGGCGGATGCGGCTGAAGTAGACCAGCGCGGCGACGAAGCCGACGCCGAGCGGGGCGCCGGCGCCCAGCACGGCGAGGACGGCGCGGCGGTTGGCGTCGATCGCCTTCCAGGCCGCGGTGCTGTGGGCCGCCGCGTCGAGGACGCCCCAGACGGGCAGCGCGAGCAGCACCACCGCCGCCAGCACCACGGCGAGCCGGTCGGTGGGGAGGTTGAGCAGCTTCAGCCCGGAGGCGAGGAACAGCAGCGTCAGGGCCGGCCGGATCACCACCTCCCTGGCGCGCGAGGAGACCCTGGCGCCGAGGTAGACGCCGGGGAGGCTGCCGAGCAGCAGCGACGCGGTCAGGGCGAGCTTGAAGTCGCCGAACAGCAGGTGGCCGAGCGCGGCGGAGCCGACCAGCGGGATCGCCTGCACCAGGTCGGTGCCGACCAGCTCGCGGGAGGACAGCATCGGGTAGACGAGCAGCAGCAGCACGATCATCAGCGAGCCGGAGCCGACCGAGGTCATGCCGACCACCAGGCCGCCGACCACGCCGATGAGGACCGTCGGGAGGGGCCGCAGCCGGAACGGGCGCCGAGCCACCGGCTCCGCCGGCGCGGCGCGAGCGGCACGGCGGGTCGCGCGCCACCGCAGCAGCGCCCTGGCCGCGATCGAGCCGGCGGCGAGCAGCAGCGCCCAGCCGAGCGCCAGCTTGACGCGCTCCTGCACCACCGCGCCGTCGCCGAGCTGCCTGAGGACCAGCACGCCGGCGAAGGCGGCGGGCACCGACCCGAGCATCAGCCAGCGGACCAGGGCGAAGTTCACCGTCCCCCGGCGCAGGTGGACGCCACCGCCGACCGGCTTCATCACCACCGCGGCCACCAGGTCGCTGGACACGGCGGCGAGCGGCTGGACCTTGAACAGCAGCACGAGGATGGGCGTCATGAGCGCGCCGCCGCCCATGCCGGTCAGCCCGACGGTGAAGCCGACGATCAGCCCCGCGAGCGCGACGTACAGGTCGACGTGCAACGGCACCCATCCTGGTCCGGCATGGCGTGGTCCGGGCGGGCCGTTCAGGCCCGCCCGGACACGTTTACCACGAGTCCACTACTCCCACCAGGATGATGGGAAAGGTGCTACCCGCCGGGGATGGCGGTGGGGTCCCAGGTGCCCTTGGCGACCTGGGGGACGAAGTCGTCCAGGTCGCCGGTGGGGAGCTGGACGGTGCGGCCGGTCTCGGCGGAGCGGTAGGCGGCCATCAGCAGCTCGGTCACCACCAGGCCGTCGTGGAGGGTCTCGTCCGGCTGGCGGCGGGCGGCGAACGCCTCCGCCATGTGCCGGTCCTCGTGGGCGTAGCCGTAGCTGAAGGCCTCGTCGGCGAGGACCGGCATCAGGCCGGTCTCGGCGTTCTGCTTCTCCAGCAGGTCCTCGCCCGCCTGCTGGGCGCCCTCGAGGTTGCGGCCGATGAACAGGTTGGTCTCCGCGCTCTGGGTGTTCCACTCCAGCGAGTACTCCGGGCCCAGCACCTCGCAGGCGATCCGCAGGCCCGGGCCGACGTAGCTCCACGAGGTGGTGGCCTCGGCGATCGCCTGGCGGCCGTCGGCGGTCTGGTAGGTGACCTGCGCGCGGGCGTAGTCCTCGGCCGGGGTGCGGCGGTAGTCGACCTCGCCGCCGTAGGTGGCGAGCAGCTCCTCGGCGTAGCGCGGCTGGGTCCACTTGAGCGCGGCGATCTGCGCCGAGACCGCCCTGGGCGTGAGGTACTTCGGCTCACCCGGCTTGGTGAGCAGCTTCCTGGTCACCTCGACGGTGTGGCACATCATGTCGCTGAGCACGCCGCCGCCCTGCTGCGTCGGGTCCCAGAACCAGGCGCGGTGCGGGCCGCCGTGCTCCTCGGCCGCGCGCGCCAGGTAGGGCGCGCCGGCCTGCCGCGCCGCGCGCTCCCAGAGGATCTCCTTGCCGCGCGCCAACGCCGGCGCGAACACCTGGTTCTCCAGGTAGCCGTGGAGCAGCCCGGCCTGCTCGACCAGCCGCACCACCTCGCGGGCCTCGCGCAGGTTGCGGGCCAGCGGCTTCTCGCAGGCGAGCCCGACCAGCTCGGCGCGGCCCGCGGTGACCTCGCCGGTGATCGCGCCGACCTGGCCGACGCGCAGGAAGTTGGGGGAGCAGATCCAGACCGCGTCGACCGCGGCGTCGCGGACCATCTCGGCCGGGTCGGCGTAGACGCGGGGCTCGCCGACGCCGAGGCGGCGCGCCAGGCCGGCCAGCTCCTCGGCGGTGTCGGCGTTGCGGCTGCAGATCGCGGTGATGTCGGCGCCGCGCACCGACTGCCAGGCCAGGACGTGGAAGCGGGCGACGAAGCCGCTGCCGACGATGCCGACGCCGAGTGCCATGCGAACCTCCTCGTCGAGCCGAGCGGGCCGGTTCCCAAGCCCACCTGTCTAGACTATTGTCTTCCTGCACCAGGACCATAGCGAGAATTTGGGAGGACAAGTGGGCCGTGCGCACCGCGTCGCCATGCTCGGGACCGGCCTCATCGGCGAGTTCTACACGATGACCCTGCATGGGCGCCGCGGCCTCGACCGCGTCGCGGTGGCGTACTCCCGCTCCGGCGAGCGGGCGGCGGCGTTCGCGGAACGCTGGGACGTCCCGCACCACACCACCGACCTGCGCCAGGCGGTGGAGCACCCCGACGCCGACGTGGTGGTCGTCGGCCTGCCGAACGACCGCCACGAGGAGGCGGTCGCGCTGGCCGCGGCGGCCGGCAAGCCGGTGCTGTGCACCAAGCCGCTGGCGCGCACCGCCGAGGAGGCCAGGCGCATCCTCGACGAGGTGGAGCGCGCCGGCGTGTTCGCCGGCTACCTGGAGGACCTCTGCTACACGCCGAAGACGCGCAAGGCGGTCGACGCGGTGCGCGGCGGCGCGGTCGGCGACGTGCTCTGGGTGCGCTCGCGCGAGACCCACCCCGGCCCGCACAGCGCCTGGTTCTGGGACGCGCGCCAGGCCGGCGGCGGCGCGATCGTCGACCTGGGCTGCCACTGCATCGAGATCATCCGCGGCTTCGTCGGCAAGCAGAACCGCCCGGTCGAGGTGATGTGCTGGTCCGACACGCTGGTCCACCCGATCGACGCCGAGGACAACGCGATCGCGCTGGTGCGCTTCGAGAGCGGCGCGGTCGGCCAGTTCGAGGTGTCGTGGACCTTCCGCGGCGGCATGGACCTGCGCGACGAGGTGGCCGGCAGCGACGGCACGATCTGGCTCAACCACTTCCTGCGCACCGGCTTCGAGATGTTCTCCTCCGGCGGCAGCGGCGGCTACGTGGCGGAGAAGGCGGAGACCGAGGCCGGCTGGCTGTTCCCGGTCGGCGACGAGGTGACCGAGCTGGGCTACGTCGACATGTTCGACGACATGTTCGCCGCGCTCGACGCGGGCCGGGAGCCGGCCGAGACGTTCTACGACGGCTACGTGGTCAACGCGGTGATGGACGCCTGCTACCGTTCGGCGTCGTCGCGCCGCTGGGAGCCGGTGGAGCTCGACTGGCGCGGCGGCGTTACCCCGCGGGTCGCGCGCGCCGCCGCCACCTACGACGGCCACACCGTGATCAAGCGCGAGACCCTCCCCGACGGCCGCGTCAAGCTGATCCTCAAGGACGAGGCCAGCGGCGACTTCAGCGACAGGGTCGTGTCAGGCTGAGGCGGTGCCGCGGGCGTAGACCCAGGCGAGCGCGAGGATGATGCAGCCGTACAGGACCTGCTTGAGGGCCTCGTCGACGGTGAGCAGGTTGAGCATGGTGTCGAGCACGGCGAGGATCAGCGCGCCGAGGATGGTGCCGGTGTAGCCGCCGATGCCGCCGAGGATCGAGGTGCCGCCGATCACCGCCGCGGCCACCGACGGCAGCAGGTAGGAGCCGGCGAGCTGCAGGTCGACCGAGCCGCTGCGCCCGCCGATCAGGATCCCGGCGACGGCGGCGAGCACGGCGCAGAGGGTGTAGACGGCGGTCTCGACCTGCCAGACGCGCACCCCGGCGAGGCGGCAGGCGACGCGGTTGTCGCCGACCGCGTAGATCATGCGGCCCAGGCCGGTGCGGCGCAGCCCCACCACCAGCGCGCCGCCGAGCAGCAGCCAGACGACCAGGTTCCAGGGGATCGGCCCGACGATGGTGCCGCCGCCGAGCTTGAGCACCAGGCTCGACATGCGGGTCGCGCCGCCGAGGAAGGTCTGGCTGCCGACGGTCAGCAGCCCGGTGAGGATCCCCGACATGCCCAGCGTCATGATCAGCGGGTTGACCCGGAAGACCCCGACCGCCAGGCCGTTGACCAGCCCGACGGCGACGCCGACCAGGAGCCCGGCGACGATCGCCAGCACCGCCCCGTTCGACGACTGCACCCCGGTGACGTAGGCGGCGGCGGTGGCGGTCATCGCCACCGACAGGTCGATGCCGCCGCTGAGCATGCACAGCGTCTGGCCGCCGGCCATCAGCGCCAGCGGCGCGGTGACCAGCAGGGTGTTGCGCAGCTGGCTGAGGCTGAGGAAGTGGCGGTCGATCAGGCCGTCCGCGACCACCAGCGCGGCCAGCACCCCGATCAGCGCCAGCGTCGAGCGGTCGCCCGCCGCGATCCGGGCGATCAGCCCCGACTCCGGCGTGGCGGCGTCGTCGTCCCTGACCACCGTCTGGCTCATGGCGTCGGAGACCTCCTGGCGCGCAGCAGCCCGCCGACGAGCACCACCAGCACCACCACGACGCCCTTGACGACCTCGCCGTAGGACGGGTCGACGCCGAGGCCGAGCATGATGTTGGGGATCAGGTACAGGCACCAGACCGCGAACACCGGCCCGACCAGGCCGCCGACCCCGCCGCTGAGGGCGACGCCGCCGAGCACGATCGCGGCCACCGAGTTGAGGGTGGCGGTCATGGCGATGGTCGACTGCGGGCTGCCGCCACCGGTGAACGCGGTGGTGGCGGCCCCGGCGAGGCCGCAGAGCAGCCCGCTGACCGCGTACGCGACCACCTTGGTGCGCAGGCGGTCGACGCCGGAGAGGAAGGCCGCGTCCGGGCTGCTGCCGAGCGCGAAGACGGCCAGGCCGGTGCGGGAGCGCCGCAGCGGCGCCCACACCAGCAGCAGCGGCGCGAGCAGGCACAGCAGCGCCGGCCACCAGGCGTTGCCGGAGCCGAGCACCAGCGCCTGGAAGCCCGCCGCCGCACCGCCGCCGGGGGTGCGCAGCACGAACAGGGCGGCGCCACCCCAGACGAAGCTGGTCGCCAGCGTGACGATGATGTCGGGGATCCGCGAGACGCTGATCACCAGGCCGGTGAGCGCCCCCAGCGCGGTGGTCACCGCCAGGCAGCCGACCGCGACGGCCACGGAGCCGCCGAAGCCGGTGCCCTCCATGAAGCGCGCGGTGATGCAGTTGGCGAGCACCAGCAACGCGCCGACCGACAGGTCGATGCCACCGCCGATCACCACCACCGCCTGGGCCATCGCCAGGTAGGCGAGCGCCAGGGTCGAGGCCAGCATGGTCTGGATCTCGAAGGCGCCGAAGTTCTGCGTCTGGGAGGCGTTCCAGGCCAGCAGCACGGCGAAGAACGCGACCACCGCGCCGGTCCAGGCGTGGCGTCGCGCCAGGCGCCCGGCGGTAGGCGCGAGCGGCCGGACGGCGGCGCCGAGGGCGCTCACTGCGACTCCGTGAGGGTGTCGGCCAGGCCGTGCGCCGCGCTCAGCAGGGTGGCCTCGTCGGCCTCGGCGGCCGGCACCTCGGCGACGATGCGGCCGTCGTAGAGGACCAGCACGCGGTCGCAGGCGAGGGGGACCTCGCGCAGCTCGCTGGTGAACATCAGCACCGACCTGCCGGCCGCGGCCAGCTCCCTGAACAGGTCGTAGATCTGGTGCTTGGTGCCGACGTCGATGCCGCGGGTCGGGTCGAACAGCAGCAGGGTCCGGAACCCGGCGGCCAGCCAGCGGCCGATGGTCAGCTTCTGCTGGTTGCCGCCGGACAGCCGGCGGGCCTGGGC
>DASUZB010000111.1:0-17994 GCA_036377075.1 Actinomycetes bacterium
TCGTCGCCAGGGGCTCCTCCGTCGCTCCTCCGTCCAGCCAGCGCGCGGCTCCGGCCCACCTCCCTAAACCCAGTGCCTGCGGCTCCTCCGTCGCTCCTCCATCCAGCCAGCGCGCGGCTACGGGCCACCTCCCTAACCCCAAGCCTGAGCCGGCACCAACGCTACCCTCTGCGCGAGGAGGAGGATGGTGGGCGAGCAGGAACGGGCGGGTGGGGGCAGCGCGTGGCGGCCGACGCGCGGGGACGTGGCGGCGGCCGGCGGGCGGCGCCTGCCCGACGTGATCCGGCCCGGCCTGCGGGTGCTGTTCTGCGGCATCAACCCTGGCCTGTACTCGGCCGCGGTCGGGCACCACTTCGCCAGGCCGGGCAACCGCTTCTGGAAGGCGCTGCAGCTCGCCGGCTTCACCCCCGTCCTGCTCGCCCCCGAGCAGGACGGCGAGCTGCCCGACCACGGGCTCGGCGTGACCAACCTGGTCGACCGCGCCACCGCCGGCGCGGCGGAGCTGTCGCCGGAAGAGCTCCGCGCGGGCGCGGCCGCGCTGGCGGCGAAGGTCCAATCGGCCCGCCCGGCCTGGGTGGCGTTCCTCGGCATCGGTGCCTACCGGGTCGCGTTCGCCGCGCCTGCCGCCGCGGTCGGCCCGCAGCCGGGCACGCTGGCGGGCGCCCGCGTCTGGGTGCTGCCCAACCCGAGCGGGCGGGCGGCCCACTACCAGCTCCCCGACCTGGTCGCCTCGTTCGCCGCGCTGCGGCGGGCGGCGCTGGGCTAGCTGGCTGAAGCGAGCTAGCCCCGCCGGCTACCTCTGCTGGACCTGGCCGCTGACCGGCTGGTCCTGCCTGAGCGCGTTGAACAGGGCCAGCGCCTTGGTGCGGTCCCACAGCACCACCGAGCCGACCCCCGGCAGCGTCGGCGTGCTGGCGACCGGCACGGTGGTGGCGACCCCCTTGCCCTGGCTCACCGCGCGCATCGCGAACGGGAAGCGGATCAGGTGGTAGATGTGGTCGCTGCGGTTGACCGCGATGGAGTCGGCGCCGTTGAGGGCGAGCGGCACGCTGTGGAACGGGTTCAGCAGCACCCCCGGGGCGGTCAGCCGGCCGATCAGGGCGCTCATGAACTGCTGCTGGCGCACCACTCGGTCGAGGTCGCCGCGGCCACCGGCGCGGGTGCGCACGTAGCCGAGGGCCTGGCGGCTGTTGAGCACCTGGCAGCCGGCCTTCAGCCGGAGGGCGGCCTTGGGGTCGTTCATCGGCTTGGGGATGCACATGCTCACGCCGCCGGCCGCGTCGACCAGCGAGGCGAACCCGTCGAAGCCGATCTCCATGTAGTGGTCGATGCGGATGCCGGAGACGCCCTCCACCGTCTGGGCGAGCAGCTTGGGACCACCGAAGGCGTAGGCGGCGTTGAGCTTGTTGCGGCCGTGGCCCGGGATCGGGACGTAGGAGTCGCGCGGCAGGCTGACCAGGGTCGGGGCGCCGCTGCGCGGGATGTGCAGCAGCATCATCGTGTCGGTGCGGCGGCCGGCCGCCTGGCCGGTCCCGAGCCGCTTGCGCTCCGCGGCGCTCAGGCCCTCGCGGCTGTCCGAGCCGACGATCAGCCAGTCGGCGCCGGGCGTGGCCGCCGGCCTGCCCGACCAGTCGCTGAGCGCGTCCACCCGGTTGAGGCGCGAGTCCACCAACACGAAGAAGACCATCAGCACGACCAGGAGCAGCACGAACACCAGCAGCAGGCCCCTGCCCCAGCGGCGCCGGCGGCGCGGCCGCACCACCGTCGGCGGCGGCCCCGAGACCGGTGGCCCGAGCGGCTCGGTGGGCATTCGGGAGCCCGGCGCCACCGGCTGCGCACGCCGGTCGCGGGCCCACTCCTGTGGCCAGCCGCTCATACCAAACCTCCGTGATCGCCTCGTTGCGGACACCCTAGCGTGCCCGGGGGTACCGCCGTCCAACCGAGCGGCACGGACACGATCGTCGCAGCCGACGGTCAGCATCAGGTCAACGTTGGAGAAACTCCTGATCAACAACGCCGGGTCCACCGGCGGCCCAGAAGGCTCTACCTCGACCTGACCTCGAGGCTTGCGCGCGCGTCGCTAATGCCGGAAGTGGCGGCGGCCGGTGTGGAACATGGCCAGGCCGAGGCGCTCGGCGGCGGCCGTGACCTCGGCGTCGCGGACGCTGCCGCCCGGCTGGGCGACCGCGCTGACGCCGGCGGCCGCCAGCTCCTCCACGCCGTCGGAGAACGGGAAGAAGGCGTCGCTGGCCGCGGCCGCGCCGGCGGCCCGGCCGCCCGCCTTGGCGACCGCGATCTTGACGGCGTCGACCCGGCTGGTCTGGCCGGGGCCGACGCCGACGACGCGGCCACCGGCCGCGAGCACGATCGCGTTGGACTTCACGTGCTTGGCCACCGTCCAGGCGAGCGCGAGGTCGTCCAGGCCGCGCTGGTCGGGCGCCTTGCCGGCGACCAGCGTCCAGCCGCCGGGGTCGTCGGCGGCGACGTCGGCCTCCTGGACGAGCAGGCCGCCGGTGACCGAGCGGACCGCGAGCCGCGGCTCCGGGCGCGGGAGGGCGACCTCGACCAGGCGCAGCGAGCGCTTGCCCGCCAGCACCTCGCGGGCGGCCGGCTCGAAGCCGGGGGCGACCACGACCTCGGTGAACACCTCGGCGATGCGCCGCGCGGTCGCCTCGTCCAGCGGCCGTGACAGCCCGACCACGCCGCCGTACGCGCTCACCGGGTCGCCGGAGAGCGCCGCCGCGTAGGCCGCCTCCAGGGTCGCGCCCGGCGCGGCCCCGCACGGGTTGGTGTGCTTGACGATCACCGCGAAGGGCCGCGCGGCGTACTCCGCCACCACGCCGAGCGCCGCGTCCGCGTCGAGCAGGTTGTTGTAGGAAAGCTCCTTGCCGGCGAGCTGCACCGCCCCGGCGAGGCCGCCGGGGCCACTGGCGTAGAGGGCGGCCGCCTGGTGCGGGTTCTCCCCGTAGCGCAGCGTCCGCGCGCGCCTGCCGGCCAGCGGCAGGAGCGCCGGGAAGGGCTCGCCGCGGTCGAACCAGGCCGCCACGCGGGCGTCGTACGCGGCCGTGCGGGCGAACGCCTTGGCCGCCAGGGCGCGGCGCTCCTCCAGGGTGGTGCCCCCGGCGGCCAGCGCGGCGACGACCAGCTCGTAGTCGGCGGGGTCGCAGGCCACCGCGACCGAGGCGAAGTTCTTGGCGGCGGCCCGCACCATCGCCGGGCCGCCGACGTCGATCAGCTCGACCACCTCGTCCTCGTCGGCGGTGGGGTCGGCGGCGGCCGACTCGAACGGATACAGGTTGCAGACGACCAGGTCGAACGGCTCGATCCCGGCCGCGTCGAGCTGCTCGAGGTGGTCGGGCCGGCGGCGGTCGGCGAGCAGGCCGGCGTGGACCGCCGGGTGCAGCGTCTTGACGCGGCCGTCGAGCAGCTCAGGGGTGCCGGTGACGGCCTCCACCTGGGTCACGGCAAGGCCGTGGCCGGCGAGGACCGCAGCCGTCGAGCCGGTCGAGACGACCTCGACCCCGGCCTTGTCCAGCGCCGCGGCGAGCGCCTCGAGGCCGCCCTTGTCGTACACCGACACCAGCGCGCGGCGGATGGGCTGACGGTCACTCACTCAGGCTCCTTTGCTCACATGGCCAGTCAGGATGCGCGCGTGGCGGCCGTCGAGGAGGACGCGGTCGTGGGCGACCAGCCGCACGGCGGCGGGCAGCAGCCGGTGCTCCTCGCGCTTGATGCGCTCGTGCAGGGAAGCCTCGTCGTCGTCCGGCTCGACCGTGACCGCCGCCTGGAACAGCACCGGCCCGTGGTCGACCTGCTCGTCGACCAGGTGCACGGTGCAGCCGCTGACGCGCACGCCGTAGGCGAGGGCGTCGCGCACGGCGTGGGCGCCGGGGAAGGCAGGCAGCAGGCTGGGGTGGGTGTTGACGATGCGGTCGGGGAAGGCGCGCAGGAACCCTGGGCCGAGGATGCGCATGAAGCCGGCCAGGCACACCACGTCCGGGCGCGCGGCGGCGACGGCCGCCTGCAGCGCGCGGTCGAAGGCGGGCCGGTCGGGGTGGTCGGCGAGGCGGACCACGGCGGTCGGGACGCCGGCACGGCGCGCCCGGTCGAGGCCGCCCGCGTCGGGCCGGTCGCTGGCCACCAGCACCACCTCGACCCCGAAGCCGGGGTCGGCCGCCGCGTCGAGCAGCGCCTGCAGGTTGGAGCCCTGCCCGGACAGCAGCACTGCCGCCCGCCTGACCTCCGCCAAGGTGCCTCCCTTACATGAACGGTCGGTGGCCCTCCCCTACGACGTCCACGCTACTAGGTCCGGCCGGCGCGCGGTGGGCCACCTCGCTCATGCCGGTGATTAAGGATGCTGCGCGTTCGTGCCGAGATTGCTGCCAGCCGTGGCATATGATTCACTGCGCCGACCTGCAACGACGCAGTGAGTCGACGCACCAGCGGGGCCACTTCGGACGCCCGGCGCTGGTCTTGGAGGCCCCACGGACCCGCCGCCGTGTGCGAACCTTCGCGGGTGATCCGGAACGAGTGGAGCAAGATGCGCATGCCGGACCAGCAAGTCGCTGGAGAGGCCGCGTCGCCGGCGTGGCCGACCGGCGCTCCTGCGCTGGCCTGGCGGCCCAGTTCGACGGCTGAGCGTCTCGGCCTCACCTGCCTGGCCGCCGCGGGGGCCTCGTTCGTCTACCCGGCGCTGAGCCGCGTCACCGGCCTGCAGGCACCGTGCCTGCTGCGGCTGCTCACCGGCATCCCGTGCCCGTTCTGCGGGATGACGACGGCGGCCACCTCGCTGGCGGCCGGGGAGCCGGCCGCCGCGCTCGCGGCCAACCCCTTCGTGCTGGTGCTGGTCGCCTTCACCGGGTTGATGGCCGCGCTGATGCTGGCGCGGGCGCTGGGGCTGGCACGCCCGCCCCAGCCCTGGTCGCCGGCGGCGCGGCGGGCCGCCTGGCCGCTGGGGGTGGTGCTGGCCGCGGCCAGCTGGCTCTTCCAGCTGCACCGCTTCGGGCTGATCTGACCGCGAGGCAACGCCGGCGCGTCGACGACGCCAGCCGAGCCGATAACGAGGAGGACGCATGAGCGAGGGGACCCCTCCCCAGGACCCGAACGAGGGTGGCCAGGGCCAGCAGGGTGGCGGGCAGTGGACGCCGCCGCCTGGTGGCGGCCCCTACCCGCCGCCGGGCGCACCGCCGCCCGAGGGCGGCTACCCGCCTCCGCCGCCCGGCTACGGGCAGCCGCCGAGCGGTGGGTACGGCCAGCCGCCCGGCTCGACGCCGCCCCCGCAGGGCTATGGGCCGCCGCCGGGCCAGCAGCAGCCGGGCGGGTGGGGCGCGCCAGGGCAGAACTGGGGCCAGGGCGGCCCGCCCCCGGCGGGCGGCAGCGGCCTCGACCAGAACGTCGCCTCCGGCCTGGCC
This sequence comes from Actinomycetes bacterium, assembly GCA_036377075.1. GTDB lineage: Bacteria > Actinomycetota > CALGFH01 > CALGFH01 > CALGFH01 > DASUZB01. The sequence goes on from DASUZB010000111.1 coordinate 5,412, forward strand.
TACGTGCTGACCTTCATCACCGGGATCATCTTCCTGCTCACCGACAAGCGCCCCGAGGTGCGGTACCACTCGATGCAGGCGATCTTCTTCGGGGTCGTCTGGCTGGTGATCTCCTTGGCGGGCCGGTACATCGGCATCGGCCTGCTCGGCCTGCTGTTTTGGCTCGCCTCGATCGGCATGTTCGTCCTGTGGATCGTGCTGATGATCCAGGGCTTCCAGGGCAACCACTTCAAGCTGCCGGTGCTCGGCGACCTCGCCGAGCAGCAGGCGGCCAAGCCGATGTAGCGGCGAGCCGATACATACGGGGGGCACGAACAAGGCGCGCCCTCTACAGCGCAAGGAGAACGAGGATGTCCCAGGGATACGGGCCACCAGACCCCAACCAGCCGAGTCCGGGCCAGCAGCAGCCGTACGGCCAGCCGCCGCAGCCCTACGGCCAGCAGCCGCCCGGATACCCGCCGCCCAGCTACCCGCCGGCCCCGCCCCCCGGCTACGGGCAGCAGCCGCAGCAGCCCTCCTACAGCCCGGCGATGGACCAGCCGGGCACGTACATGGGCCGGCAGCTCGCCAACTGGTTGCAGCGCGTCGGCGCGGCCCTGATCGACTACCTGATCACCGGCATCCCGGTGATCATCATCCTGATCCTGGCGGGCGCGATCTTCGGCGGCAGCGACTCGGGCGGCGCCCAGGCCGGGGCCGGCGCGCTGATCGGCCTCGCCTACCTGGGATCGTTCGCGCTGGCCATCTACAACCGGGCGATCATGCAGGGCCGCACCGGGCAGAGCTGGGGCAAGAAGGCGCTCAACCTGCGCCTGGTCCGCATGGCCGACGGCCAGCCGCTCGGCGGCCTGATGTGCTTCGTGCGCGACATCGTCCACGTGCTGGACGGCATCTGCCTGATCGGGTACCTGTTCCCGCTCTGGGACGCCCGCAGGCAGACCTTCTCCGACAAGATCATGAACTCGGTGGTCCTCTCCGAGGCAGCCTGAGCGCGGCGGCGCGACTCGAAGGGGGCGGGCCTGGCAGGCCCGCCCCCTTCGGCGTTTGCGGGCCGGTTGTCACTGCCGCCCCGTATCCTCCGAGATATCGCTGGTCAGGAGCCTCCTGGCGGGGGAAGGGGAACGGGGATGACGGCTGCCGGCAACGGGCAGGGCACGGGCCTGGTGGGGCCCTTCCCGGGCGAAGGGTCGGGCTCGTCGCCGGGTGGGGCGCTCCTCGGGGGGACCCCATGGGCGGTCGTCGACCTGGAGACCACCGGCTTCGACCCGTGGCCGGAGCACCGGGCGGTGGAGGTCGCCGTCGTCAGGCTGGCGCCGGCCGGCTCCGTGGTGGCCGAGTTCGACACCCTGGTCAACCCCGGCCGGGCGGTCGCGGCCACCGAGATCCACGGCATCACCGACCGGATGCTGCGCGACGCCCCGCCGTTCGCCGAGGTCGCCGGTGAGGTCGCGGGGCTGCTCGAGGGCGCCGTGGTCGTCGCCCACAACGTCCTGTTCGACGTCGGCTTCCTGCGCGGCGAGTTCCAGCACGCCGGCCACACCCTGCCGCCGGTCGCCGCCCTGTGCACCGCGCAGCTCACCCGCCTGCTCTACCCCGACGCCGAGGCCAAGCTCGCCGAGTGCTGCCGCCGCTTCCGCATCGACAACGGCACGCCGCACAGCGCGCTGTCCGACGCGCGCGCGACCGCCCGGCTGCTCACCCTCCACCTCCAGACGGCCAGGGCGCGCGGCCTGGTCAGCCTCGCCGACCTGGAATGGCTGCCCGGCCCGCCGCTGCCCCCTGGCTGGGGCCCGTGGCCACGCGGCGGCCGCACCCTGCGCCGCGGCGACGTCGCCCTGCAGCCGGCCCACCGCTGACCGCCGGCGCGGGACCTACGAGCGCCCGGCCGGCGGCGTGGTGAGCAGGCGGACGCGCAGGTCGTCGGCGGGAGGGGTCCAGCGGTCGGGGTCGGCCGGGTGCTGCTCGCCCGAGCGGATGTCGCGCACCTCGTGGCCACCCGACGCCTCCCCCGAAGGGAACCAGACGTAGGGGATGCCCTTGCGCTCGGCGTTGCGGATCTGCCTGCCGTACCTGGACGGCTCGTGGGCGACCTCGCAGGGAACGCCGCGGGCGCGCAGCGCGGCGGCGACGGCGTCGCAGCGCCCCCTGTCCTCCTCGGACGGCAGCGCCACCAGCACGCACGACGGCGTGCGCCGGCTGGCGCGCAGCAGGTCCTGGCCGAACAGGCGCCCGAGGATGCGGGTGACGCCGATGGACACGCCGTTGCCCGGGAAGCGCACGTCGCTCCCGGCGGAGGCGAGGTTGTCGTAGCGACCGCCGGCGCAGATGGTCCCGAGGCCCTCGTGGCCGACCATGACCGCCTCGTAGACGGTGCCGGTGTAGTAGTCCAGGCCGCGGGAGATGCGCAGGTCGGCCACGGTCCGGCCGGCCGGGAGCCGGGCGGCGGCGGCCATCAGCTCGGTCAGCTCGGCGAGGCCCTCGTCCAGGAGGTCGTTTCGCAGGCCGAGGGCGCGCACGGCGTCGGCGAACGAGCCGTCCTCGCTGGAGATGCGGGCGACCTCGAGGCACGCCTTCGCCTGCGCCTGGTCCAGCCCGAGCGACTCGATGAGCTGGGCGTGCACCGCGGCCTCGCCGATCTTGTCGAGCTTGTCGACCGTGCGCAGGGTCGCCTGGGTGTCCTCGATGCCGAGTGCGCGGTAGCAGCCCTCCAGGACCTTGCGGTTGTTGACCCGCATGACCACCGGCGGGATGGGCAGGGAGCCGAGCACGTCGTGGGCCACGGCCAGCAGCTCGGCGTCGGCGTACGGGCCGAGCGTGCCCTGGCCGACGATGTCCGCGTCGACCTGGAGGAACTCGCGGTAGCGCCCCTCCTGCGGCCGCTCGCCGCGCCAGGACTTCTGCATCTGGTAGCGGCGCAGGGGGAACTGCAGCTGGCCGCGGTGCTCCAGCACGTAGCGGGCGAACGGCACGGTCAGGTCGAAGTGCAGCCCGATGCCGGCGTCGTCGGAGTCGTCTCCGGCCTGCAGGCGGCGCAGGACGTAGATCTCCTTGTCGGTCTCGCCCTTCGCCAGGAGCTGGTCGAGCGGCTCCACCGCGCGGGTCTCGATCGGCACGAAGCCGTGCAGCTCGAAGCGCGCCCTGATGCGGTCGAGCAGCTCCTGCTCGACCAGGCGCTGCTCCGGCAGCCACTCGGGGAAGCCGCTGAGCGGCTGGGGTCCTCTCATGGCGCCGAATGCTACCTGCGCGACGCGTACGGCCGCAGGCGCATTATCTGCGGCTGCCCCGCAGGCAGGGCGCTACGAGCAGGGCGGCAGCGTGGTGGTGGTCGTCGTCGACGTGGTGGTCGTCGTGGTCGTGGTGGTGGTCGTCGTGGTCGTGTCGGTCGTGGTGGTCGTCCCGCTGGTGGTGGTGGGCTGGCACTGGGTGGTCGGCGGCGTGCTCTTCGAGGTGGTGGTCCCGCCCTTCGTGGTGGTCGTCGCCCGGCTCGTGGTGGTCGTCTGCCTGGTGGTGGTCGGCGCCCGGGTGGTGGTGGTCCCCGGGAGGCCGCTACCTCCGCCGCCGCCGGACCCGGCCGCGACCGCCGAGGTGCCGGACGCGCCGCCGACGGGCGGGCCGCCGCCGCCGAAGCCGTTGTGGTCGTAGAAGGCCGCCCAGCCGAGCACCGTGTCCACGTAGTCCCAGGAGTGGTTGTAGGAGTACACCGCCTGCCTGAGCTGCGCCGGGTCGGACAGGTCGCCGCCGTGGGCGAGGCAGAGGTAGGCGGCGGCGCTGACGCTGGCGTCGAAGAAGTTGTTGGGGCTGGCGACGCCGTCGTGGTTGCCGTCGCGGCCGAGCGTGCGCCAGGTGGAGGGCAGGAACTGCATCGGCCCGACGGCCTGGTCCCAGGTGGCGTTGCCGTCCAGCCGGCCGCCGTCGCTGTCGTGGATGGTGCCGCCGCCGGCGCGACCGTCCAGCGGCGGGCCGAGGATCACTGGCGAGACGTCGCCGGTGCTGCTGAAGCGGGTGGCGGAGCCCCCGTGGCGGCCGTGGTTGGACTCGATCCGGCCGATCCCGGCCAGCACGCTCCAGCGCAGGTGGCAGCCCGGGTCGAAGCCCGACGCCCAGGCCTCGCCGACGTGGTAGGCGCGCAGCGCCAGCGGCGGGATCGCCCCGTCGGCGCCGGGCGGGACCAGCCAGGAGGTGGGCGTGCCCGAGGTCACCCCGTTGCCGGCGGCGGCCGCCTGCGCGGCGGCGGCGGCCGCCGTGGCCTGCGCCGCCGCCGCCCGGCCGGCGAGCCAGGCCCGGCGGGCCTCGTCGTCGTTGCCGGACTGGTCGGAGGCGAACAGGCCGGGCTCGCCGTGCACGGCGAGCACCCGCGGCAGCGAGCCGGGCAGCAGGCTGACGCAGACGAAGCCGAGCAGCAGCCAGCCGAAGCCGGACAGGACCCGCTGGCGGACCAGGGAAAGGCCCGAGAGCCAGCGCGGCAGGGAGCGACCTTGGAGCCAGCGCGGCAGGGACAGACTGGAGAGTCGACGAAGCAGGGAGCGACCTGGGAGCCGGACCGGGACCTTGGGAAGCAACCTCATCGCACGCCCTTATCACGCAAACCGGCGTACATCCTGCCACGGGCACCCGGCCCGCGTCGTCCCCCTCGGCATGACCGTTGGATGAGAAAGCAGGCGGCGGGCGGGGACGGCACGATCACCGGCATCACCTCCGGGCGGCTCGCGGACCGGGCGGGCACGGGTCATCGTCGCCCGTGCCGCGCCGTCCCAAACGCCCCGGTTCTAGCCCTTGATCGTCTTCACCGCAAGCAAGGCGGTCTCGGTCGGGTTGCGGCCGACCTGGACGCCGGCGGCCTCGAGGGCCGCGGCCTTCGCCTGGGCGGTGCCGCTGGAGCCGGAGATGATCGCGCCGGCGTGGCCCATGCGCCTGCCCGGCGGCGCCTCGAAGCCGGCGATGTAGGCGACCACCGGCTTGGACATCCGCTCGGCCACGAAGCGGGCGGCCTGCTCCTCCTCGTCCCCACCGATCTCGCCGATCATCACCACCGCCTCGGTCTCCGGGTCGGCCTCGAAGCGGGACAGCACGTCGATGAAGTTCGACCCGACCACCGGGTCGCCGCCGATGCCCACGGCGGTGGTCTGGCCGACGCCCGCCTCGGCCATCTCGTACATCACCTGGTAGGTGAGCGTGCCGGAGCGGGAGACCAGGCCGACCGGCCCCTCGTGGGTGACCTCGCCGGGGATGATGCCGACGTTGGCCTTGCCCGGGGAGATCACCCCGGGGCAGTTCGGCCCGATCAGCGCGACCCCCTTGGCGCGCACGTAGTTCCACGCCCGCGTCATGTCGAGCACGGGGATGTTCTCGGTGATCAGCACGACCGTGCCGATGCCGGCGTCGACCGCCTCGTAGAGGGCGTCGACCGCGAAGCGGGCGGGCACGAAGATCAGCGAGGTGTTGGCGCCGGTCTCGGCGACCGCGGAGGCCACCGTGTTGAACACCGGGATGCCCTCGACGTCCTGGCCGGCCTTGCCCGGGGTGACGCCGGCGACCACCTTGGTGCCGTAGGCGCGGTTGCGCAGCGCGTGGAAGCGGCCCTCGCGGCCGGTGAGGCCCTGGACGACCAGGCGGGTGTCGGTGTCGACGAGGATCGCCATGGCTACGCCTCCCCCCTGCCGGCGCCGGCGAGCTCGACCGCCTTCGCGGCCGCGTCGAGCATGGTGGCGGCGGGCACGACCTTCTCCGACGGCGAGGCCGCCAGCAGCCGCCTGCCCTCCTCGGCGTTGGTCCCGTCCAGCCGCACCACCAGGGGAACCTTGAGCTTGCCGCCGAGCCGGTCGAGGGCGTCGAGGATGCCCTGGGCGACCAGGTCGCCGCGGGTGATGCCGCCGAAGATGTTGACGAGCACGCTGCGCACCTTGGGGTCGGACAGGATCACCTCGAGGCCGGAGGCCATCGTCTCGGCGGAGGCGCCGCCGCCGACGTCGAGGAAGTTGGCCGCCTTGCCGCCGGCCTGGGCGACCACGTCGAGGGTCGACATCACCAGGCCGGCGCCGTTGCCGATGATGCCGACCTGGCCGTCGAGCTTGATGTAGTTGAGGCCGCGCTCCTTGGCCTCCTGCTCCTGCGGGTCCACCGCGAAGGTGTCGCGCAGCTCCTCGAGCTCGGGGTGGCGGACCAGCGCCGAGTCGTCCAGGGTCACCTTGCCGTCGAGCGCCTTGACCTGCCCGTCGCGCGTGAGCACCAGCGGGTTGACCTCCACCAGCATGCAGTCGTTGTCGACCAGCACCTGGTAGAGCCTGGTGAGCAGCTCGCCGGCGCCCTTGCGGGCGGCCTCGGCGAAGCCGGCGCCGTAGACCACCTGGGCGACGTGGTAGGGGCGCAGCCCGACCAGCGGGTTGACCGCCACCTTGACGATCGCCTCCGGCTTGGCGTTGGCGACCTCCTCGATCTCGACGCCGCCCTCGGACGAGGCCATCGCGAGGAAGCCCTTGCTGGCCCGGTCGTGCAGCAGGGCGAGGTAGTACTCCTCGGCGATCTCGGAGGCCTCCTCGACCAGCACCCGGCGCACCGTGTGGCCGCGGACGTCCATGCCGATGATCTGCTCGGCCCGCTCCCGCGCCTGGGCGGGGTCGGCGGCCAGCTTGATGCCGCCGGCCTTGCCGCGCCCGCCCGTCTGGACCTGCGCCTTCACCACCACCGGGCCGCCCAGCTCGGCCGCTGCCGCCTCGGCCTCAGCAGGCGACCAGGCGACCCGTCCCCGGGGGACGGCGACGCCGTGCTTGGCGAACAGCTCCTTCGCCTGATGCTCGAACAGGTCCATGCCGCACCTTTCCTCGTCCTCGCTGTGGGGCGACCCTCACGCCGCCGTGCCGAGCGCGGACCGCAGCCAGTCGACGATCTTCTGGGTGGGGGTCCCCGGGGTGAAGATCTCCGCCACGCCCTGCCGCTTGAGGGCCTCGATGTCCTGCTGGGGGATGATCCCGCCACCGAAAACCAGCACGTCGTCGGCGCCCTGCGCGCGCAGCAGCTCCATCACGCGCGGGAACAGCGTCATGTGGGCGCCGGAGAGGATCGAGAGGCCGACCGCGTCGGCGTCCTCCTGCAGGGCGGCGGCCACGATCTGCTCCGGGGTCTGGTGCAGCCCGGCGTAGACGACCTCGAAGCCGGCGTCGCGCAGGGCCCGGGCGACCACCTTGACGCCGCGGTCGTGCCCGTCCAGGCCGGGCTTGGCCACCACCACCCGGATCCGTCCCTGCGCCACGTTGCGCCGCCTTTCGGTCGAAGGCCGTGCGCCCTCGGCGGCGCCGCGCCGCGAGGGCCTCGCCTGCCGGCCGGGCGGCGGGCGCGGCCGCGGCGGCCTACCCTGTGCCCGACCCACCCGAACGATACTACCCACCTAGCCGCCCCAGGCCGCCGCGCCAGCAGTGGAGCCCCGGGACCCATGACGAACCGCGAGCAGCGCGCCGCCTACCTGCCGCCCCGCGCGGCCAAGGCCCGCAAGCTGATCCTGCGCAGCCAGCTCGGCCTTCCCTGGCTGCTCGCCGCCACGCTGGTCGCCAGCGTGATCCTGCTCGCCGGGGTGCTGCTGCTCGCCAGGGGTGGCCGCCCCGGCAGCCCCTGGGTGCGGGTCAGCCCCCTGGCGGCGTTCCCGACCGGCACGGTGGCGGAGGTGCCCCAGCGCGGCAGCCGCGTGGTGGTGGTCGACCGCCGCGACGGCGACCTGCGCGCCTTCGCCGGCCCGGCGGCCGCCTGCCCGGTCGCCGCGGACGGGGGCGGCTTCACCCGGCCGTGCACGCGCCAGTCCTGGGACGCCGACGGCACCCCACGCACCCCCCACACTCCCCCGCTGACCCGGGTCCCCACCCGCCTGGCCAGCGGCGACCTCTACGTCGACCCGGCAGCCGCTGGCTAGGGCGGGGTCAACCCTCCCACTCGACCTCGCGCACGCCCTCCAGCCTGGCGAGCGCCTCGACCAGGTGCTCGGTGTGGTAGCGCGGGGGCAACCTGGCGATCATCAGCACCCGGCCGCCGTCCGTGCCGACCTCGCGCTCCAGGCCGCGCAGGCTGACCCCCTCGCCGTGGAGCAGCTCGACGAGCCGTTCGACCGCGAATCCCCGGGTGGTGACGAGGGTGATCTCCTCGCGGCTGGCGGCGCGGCTGCGCAGCAGGTTGCGGAAGGTGCGCAGGCCGTACAGGGCGATCAGGACCAGCACCACGGCGCCGACCGAGAGGGTGTAGCGGCCGACCCCGATGGCCACGCCGAGGGCACAGGTCGACCAGATGCTGGCCGCCGTGGTGAGCCCGCGGATGGTGAAGCCGTGGCGCAGGATGGCGCCGCCGCCGAGGAAACCGATGCCGGTGACGATCTGGGCGGCCAGCCGGCTCGGGTCGGCGCCCTGACCGAACCCGTACGCCGAGACCAGCGTGAACAGGCAGGTGCCGACGGCCAGCAGGACGTGGGTGCGCAGGCCGGCGGGCTGGTCGGCCAGCTCCCGCTCGGCGCCCACCAACCCGCCGAGGACGGCGGCGATGGCCAGCCGGGCGAGCTGTTCGAGGTCGGTCGGCATGCGCCCTCCAGCGAGGTCGGTCCGGCGATGCTACCCCGGGCTGCCACCAACTCCCTGCCTTAGTCACTTCGGGCCATGAGCGCCTGGTCATCGGCCGTCGATAGCTCATCCGACAGGACCGCGAGCGGGGGGCGTGACGAGGACAGGTGATCGCCCGGGTGGTGCGCGCGACCGCGCGCTCGGAGAGCGAGGCGCAGGCGATGGTGACGCGCTGGCGTGCCGAGATCGGGCCGTTGGAGCGCTGCCAGCCCGGCTTCCGCGGCGGCGTGGTGCTCTGCGACGGGCCGCACGTGCTCGCGGTGAGCTGCTGGGACGAGCCGAGGGCCGGCGCCGCCCTCGACCCGCTCTCGCTGCGCGTCGCCCGCACCACCTTCGCCGACCTGCTGGCCGAGCCGCTCAGCTGCCGCCTGCGGACGCTCTGACGCCCTACGAGCCGATGTCGCGGGCGGCCTCCAGGTCGCTGACGGCCATCACCAGTTGCTTGGAGCCGTCCTGCTCACCGGCGACGTAGACCGCCTCCAGGTTGATGCCGGCGTCGGCCAGCGCCCGGCAGTAGCGGCCGAGCGCGCCCGGCTCGTCGTCCAGGGTCACCGCCAGCACCTCGCGCACCCGTTCGAGGCGCGCGCCTGCCTCGCCGAGCAGCTTGACGGCGACGTCGGCCGGCTCCACCACCATGTGCGCGAGCGCCTCCTGGCCGGGCACGGCCAGCACCGCCAGCGCCACGATGTCGACGTCGTTCTCGCCGAGCAGCTCACTCAGGGCGGCCAGCGTGCCCGGGCGGTGCTCCAGCCTGACCACCAGCTCGGTCAACACCCTCCCCACCTCCTCCTCGCGCGGCCGGCGCGCGCACCCGGCGCGCCGGTTCCAGTGCGTCTGCCCCCTCGTGGTCGTCACCGTCGTGGTCCGGATGGGCGGCGGTCACGTGGTGCAGCGTCTCGGCGTGGCTGGCATGCTCGTCGGTCCCGGCAGGATCGAGGTGCACGTCCACCTCGGCCACCCCGGGCTGGCTGTGGAAGATCCGGTGCCGCACCCGCTCGCCGAGGGCGTGCGCCTCCCCGAGCGGCAGCGACGGGTCGACGGTGACGTGCACCAGCACGTGCAGCGAGCGGCCCAGCCAGCGGGCGCGCACGGCGTGGGCCTCCCCGGCGCCGGGCACCGACGCGGCCGCGTGCTCGATCGCGTCCACCACCTCCGGGTCGACGCGGTCGAGCAGGCGCGCGAGCACGTCGCGGACCGCGCCGGCCAGCACCCAGACGATCGCCGCCGACAGCAGCAGCCCGGCGACCGGGTCGGCGGCCGGCCAGCCCGCCCAGCTCCCGACGATGCCGGCCGCGGCGGCGAGGCTGGCGAGGCCGTCGATGCGCGAGTGGCGCCCGTCGGCCTGCAGCGGCACGGAGTTGATGCGCCGGCCGACGCGCACCTTGTACTGCGCCACCGTCTCGTTGCCGAGCACGCCCACCAGGGCGGCGCCCAGCGCCCAGCCGGGGCTGCGCAGCGCCCCGGCCTGCCCGGTCAGCTTGGCCAGCGACTCGGTCACGGCGATCGCGGCGGAGGCCGCGATCGCGAGCACCACCAGCACGCCGGCGACGTCCTCGGCGCGGGCGAAGCCGAAGGTGTAGCGCCGGTCGGCGCCGCGCCGCGCGACCGTGAACGCCACCAGCAGGGTGGCGGTGGTGAACACATCACCGAGGTTGTGAAAACCGTCGGCGAGCAGGGCCACCGAGCCGCTGACGGCGGCGAAGGCGAACTCGACCGCCGCGGTCACGGCGAGCCCGGCGGCGGCCCGCACCACCGCCCTGACGCCCTCGTCCTCCCCCAGGCGGGTGCCCGCGACCGGTGCCGGCGCATGCCGGTGGCTACCGCCCACGACCGCCGTCCCAGCCGACGAGCTCGATCATGTCCCCAGCCTGACCGACCGCGCTGGTCCCCGGCAAGCACCGCGCCCTCGCCGCCGGGCGGGCCCGCGAGTAGGGTCTGTCGTAGCGCGACCGACGGAGGTGTCCCCATGAGCGCTCGAGCCGGCAGCGAAGCCCCCGACCGCAACCTCGCTCTCGAACTGGTCCGCGTCACCGAGGCGGCGGCGATGGCCGCCGCCCGCAAGATGGGCTACGGCGACAAGGAGGCCGTCGACCAGGCGGCGGTCGACGCGATGCGGGCGGTGCTCGGCTCGGTCTCCATGACCGGCATCGTGGTCATCGGCGAGGGCGAGAAGGACGCCGCGCCGATGCTCTACAACGGCGAGGAGATCGGCAACGGCGAGCCCCCGCAGGTCGACATCGCCGTCGACCCGGTCGACGGCACCACCCTGACCGCCAAGGCCCAGCCCAACGCGATCGCGGTGGTGGCCCTCTCCGACCGGGGCACGATGTTCGACCCGGGACCCTGCGTCTACATGGAGAAGCTCGCCGCCGGGCCGGAGGGTGCCGGCGTGCTCGACTTCGAGGCACCCCTGGCGGAGAACCTGACCAAGCTCGCCAAGGCCAAGGGCGGCGACGTCAGCGACCTCACCGTCTGCGTCCTCGACCGGCCCCGCCACCAGCAGATCATCGACCAGGTGCGCCGTGCGGGGGCGCGCATCAAGCTGATCCCCGACGGCGACGTGGCCGGGGCGATCATGGCCGCCCGGCCCGGCACCGGCGTCGACCTGCTGGTCGGCATCGGCGGCACGCCGGAGGCGGTGATCGCCGCCTGCGCGCTGAAGTGCCTCGACGGCGTCATGTTCGGGCGGCTGTGGCCACGCGACGACGGCGAGCGCCAGGCCGCGATCGACGGCGGCTACGACCTGGACCAGGTGCTCACCATCGACGACCTGGTCCGCGGTGACAACGTCTTCTTCGCCGCCACCGGCGTCACCGACGGCGAGCTGGTCCGCGGGGTGCGCTTCGACGGCCGCGGCGCGACCACCCAGTCGCTGTCGATGCGCTCGAAGTCCGGCACCGTCCGCCTGATCGAGGCGCGGCACCAGTTCTCCAAGCTCAGCCGTTACTCCAGCATCGACTTCGGCTGATCGTCGAGCTGCGCACGGACCGTCCTGGCCGCCTGCACCAGGTTGCGCAGGGCGGCGGTGACCTCGTCGTAGCCGCGGGTCTTGAGCCCGCAGTCGGGGTTGACCCAGACCTGGGTGGGGTCCAGGACGCCGAGCGCGCGCTCGATCAGCGCGCACATGTCCGCCGTCCGCGGCACCTGCGGCGAGTGGATGTCGTAGACGCCCAGGCCGATCTCCTGCTCGTAGCCGGCGCCCTGCAGGTCGGCGACCAGGGTCATGCCCGAGCGGGCGGCCTCCACCGTGGCCACGTCGGCGTCGAGGGCGCTGAGCGCCGGCAGGATGTCGCCGAACTCCGAGTAGCACATGTGGGTGTGGATCTGCGTCTCGTCGCGGACCACGCCGGTCGCCAGCCGGAACGCCTCCACCGCCCAGGCGAGGTAGGCGGCGTGGTGCTCGCGGCGCAGTGGCAGGCCCTCGCGGATGGCCGGCTCGTCGACCTGGATGATGCCGATGCCCGCCGCCTCCAGGTCGGCGACCTCGTCGCGCACGGCGAGGGCGACCTGCCTGGTGGTCTCGGCCAGCGGCTGGTCGTCGCGCGCGAAGGACCACTTCACCATCGTCACCGGGCCGGTGAGCATGCCCTTCACCGGCCGTGAGGTGCGCGACTGCGCGTAACGGCTCCACTCGACGGTGATCGGCCGCGGGCGGCTCACGTCGCCGAAGATGATCGGCGGCCGCACGTAGCGGGTGCCGTAGGACTGCACCCAGCCGTACTCGGTGGTGGCGAACCCGGCGAGCTGCTCGCCGAAGTACTGCACCATGTCGTTGCGCTCGGGCTCGCCGTGGACCAGCACGTCGAGGCCGAGCCGCTCCTGCAGCCGGATCACCCGCGCGATCTCCGCCCGTACGCCGTCCTCATAGGCGTCCTCGGAGAGCGTGCCGGCCGCGACGGCCGCGCGGGCCTGCCGGAGGGCCCCGGTCTGCGGGAACGACCCGATGGTCGTCACCGGCAGTCGTGGCAGCCCGAGGTCCTGGGCCGCCGCCC
>DASUZB010000112.1:0-8024 GCA_036377075.1 Actinomycetes bacterium
GCAAGCAGTCAATCGAGGACGCGCTCAAGAACGCCCAGCAGAAGGCCAACGAGGCGGTCAACTTCGGCAAGGCGAAGAACCCGTTCGCCTTCACCGTGCCGGTGCCGGCCGAGAAAGACCTGGCCAAGTGGGGCATCTAGGCGAGGCCCGGTCACAAATCAGGGCTTCCTGATCAGGCCGCTTTCAGGAAGGCCTTGAGGCCAACGCGGAGATCCTGGTGATGCTCGAAGCGGTGGAGCAAAGTCACCTGATAGACGAAGACCGCGCCGAGGGCGAAGCGCTGGGTGCGGACGAGGCCACGGGTCGGAACCGAGCCGTGCGCGTCGAAGATGTCCTTGAACTGGCCGTTGAAGTTCTCGATGGCGAGCGAGCGGAGCTTGTGAAAGACGCGGCGGACCTCGACGCCGTCGTCGGTGTGCGGATAGCGGCCCCGGTGGGTGGCGACCAGGAAGCGGTCGGCCGCCGCGCAGTGCGCGTGCAGGGCCGGATCCTGGTAGTGGGTGTCGCCGAGGACGAAGCGGACGGCGCGGGGCAAGCCCGTCAGCAAGCGGGGCGCCGTCTCGTTGTCGGCGGCATTGGCCGGGGTCAGCTCGGCGGCCAGCGGGATCCAGACGGCCGCGACGGTGACGACCAGGTGGAGCTTCCAGCCGTAGACCCAGCCGTGCCAGCCGGACTTGGTCCAGTGGGCCTCGGTGTCGATCGAGGTGTGCGGGACCACGCCGGCCTCGCGGTCCTGCTTGTGCCAGACCCCGCCACGGGCGTGCAGCACCGTGCTGTCGATCGCGACCGCCGCCCCGCCATCCGCCCACGGGTGGAGCTGCGCGACCAGATACGTCCCCAGGCACGCGATCCGCGCCGGCAAGCTCGCGGGCAGGGCGTTCAGCCGCCGTTCCCAGGTCCGTCGGGTCGGAAATCGCCCGTCGCACGTCAGTCGCGCGCGCAGCGCCTGCATCTCCGGGGTCGGCTGCCCGAGGATCGCCAGCAACCCGTCGACCGTCGTGACGTCCCGCACCAGCATCACGACCAGCGCCTTCAAGAAGAGCCGATCTGGGTAGGTCGGCGGACGGCCCCGCGTGCGCACGCCGGCCGGACTCGGAATCACGTCGATCAGATCCACAAGGAGGACGAGCAGCGAGATCTGCGGTACCATCGAAGTGCCTACCTGGTTTGGTCTGACAGCCCCATGGTAGGCGCACCAGGCCCCGCCGGTCTTCTGTCCGGTGGGGCCTGCGATTTATGACCGGGCCTCAGCTAGGCAGGAGCGGACCTCGAAGAGTACGATCCGGGCATGATGCGCTGGGTACTGATCGTCGTGGGGGTCGTGCTGGACCTGCTCGGCACGGTCTGGCTGCTCCAGGGGCTCAACGTCCTGCCAGGCACGTTCATGCGGGGGAGCCTGTTCTGGGCCGGCGTCGGCTTCGTGGTGGACGTCGTCGGGCTGGCCCTCATCGTGACCGGGGCGCGCCGGCGGCCAGGCCGAGCCTGAGCCGGCGCGCCCCGGTCAGCACCCGCCTCCCGCCCCGCCGACCATCGTGGTCCCCGCTGCCCGGCCTTCTGACGAGCCGAATTTGCTATGGTTCGCGGCCGGTGGCCTGCTCCGCGTCGACGCCACCCCGATCCGCGCGTTCAGGCAGGCCCCACGGCCATAGGAGCCATCCCGTTGGACACCCCGTCGCGCCGCGAGCACTGCATCGTCGTCATCAACGACGACACCGATTTCCTGACTCTGATGAGCGACCTGCTGTCCGAGATCGAAGGGTACGAGGTGCTGGTCTGCCGCGAAGGCAACCGCGCCTACCAGTTCGTCAAGGAGCACCGGCCGGATCTGATCATCCTGGACATCCGCATCGAGGGCCAGGAGGCCGGCTGGACGATCCTGGAGTGCCTGACCCTCGATCCGGGGACGCGACCGATCCCGCTGATCGTCTGCTCGGCGGCGATCCGCAACCTCCGCGAGCACCAGCCGATGCTCGACCAGTACGGCATCGACGTGCTGCCCAAGCCGTTCGACCTCGACGACCTCCTGGAGAAGGTCGCGCGTGGCCTCGCTCGCGGCAGCGCTTGACAGGGTGAGGACCGCGCTGCCAGAATCCGCCCCGCTCCCTCCTAACTCCTCGCAAAGGTCCGCCCATGCTCCACGATCTCCCCATCCCCCCCTGGGCCATCGTCGTCCTGGCGATCGTGATCGTCATCCCGACCTACGTCATGATCGCCGGCCGCAAGGCCGAGGGCGGCCTCAAAGGGCGGGCGAGCCACGGCTGGGGCCGCTGGAAGGAGCTGTCCCAGAAGGCGGCCGACGTCCAGGCGCGGATCTTCCTGACCGTCTTCTACTTCACGCTGATGGCCCCGTTCGGCATCATGATGGGCCTCGTCAAGGACCCGCTTCGCATCAAGCGCCGCCCGAGCGGGACCTACTGGCTCGAGCGGCAACCCGGCTCCGCGAGCCTCGCCGACGCCCGCCGCCAGTTCTGATCCCGCCGCCGCGCCAGGCCCGGGCAGCCGGCGGCGCACCCCCGGCAGCCGTCAACCGGTCTTCAGGCCGGTGAGCAGGAAGACGCCGAGCACGATCAGGACGGTGCCGGCGGCGACCCGCCAGCCGAGCTTCTGGACGTCGCTCGGGAACAGCAGCGCCAGGAGCAGCACGAAGAGCGGCGCCGTCGCCGACAGCGGGCTCACCACGCTGACCTCGCCGTAGCCCAGCGCGACGATGACCAGCAGGACACCGGTGTTCTCGAATGCGCCGCCACTCGCGAGATAGAGGAAGCTCGCGCGGTCGCAGCGCAGCGCGCCGAGGTTGCCGGAGCCGATGATGAACGCCGTCGACGCGATCAGCGCCGCCGTGATGTTCAGCGCCGCGTCGAAGAGCGGGCCGGCCTGGCTCAGGCCCATCTTGCGGACGATCTGCACCAGCCCGAAGCAGAACGCCGCCAGGAATGGATAGACCAGGTACCTGGGCGGGAAGCCGACGTGCTTGCCGCTGAGCGAGAGCAGGACCGTCCCGAGCACGATCACCAGCGTGCCGGTCAGGATCGCGAGGGTGACCCGCTCGTGCAGGAGCAGGATCGCCAGGACGGTCGCGATCAGCGGTGCCAGGTTGGCGATCGCCGCCGCGACCGGTGCCCCGACCTTGTCGATGGCGGCGACCCTGAAGAGGCGGCCACAGGCCGTGCCGACCACGCCGGAGAAGGCGAAGTAGGGCAAGCCGCGCCAGTCCCACTCCTCCCGCGCGACGAACAGCAGCACCGCCGACCACAGGCCAACCGCCCCGACCGCGACGTTGATCCAGAAGCCGGCGTAGAAGTTGGAGCGCCGCAGGCCGCGCTGGATCAGCATCGTGCCGATCGCGGAGCAGAGCGCGCTGACCAGGGCGAGAACCTGCGGCGAGTCCGACATCCTGCTTCCTACGTCGACAGACAGCCGAGGGGAGACAGGATGGACGGGATGACCGAGATGAAGCTCCCTATCCCGATCATCCCGTCCATCCTGTCAAAATTCCTCGCCCACATGAGCCTCAGATCGGGCGTGGCGAGCCGGCGATCATGCTGTCGCCGGCCAGCGCCAGCGGCGCCTCGAAGAGCTGGACCGGCGGCAGGAAGCCGGGCGCCGGGTTGCCCTCCAGCGACGACCGAACGATCGTGCCGCCCTTCATGATCAGGCGCAGGTCGTGGAGCGCCTCGACGTTGGCGAGCGGGTCGCCCTCGACGACGATCAGGTCGGCCAGCTTTCCCTGCTCGATTGTCCCCAGCCGGTCGTCGACGCGCGAGAGCTGCGCCGGGTTGATCGTCACGGCCTGGAGCGCCTGCAGCGGCGAGAGGCCCCCCTCGATCATGAAGCGCAGCTCCGCCACGATCGCCGGCTTGCCCTCGTAGCGCTCGATGCCGAAGAACAGCGGCACGCGCGGCAGGTTGTCGACGCCGGCGACCATCTTCAGCCCGGCTTTGACCGCCTTCGCGAACATCGCGTGATGGACCTCGCCGGCCGCGATCGCGTTGACGATCATCCACTCCGGGAAGCAGCCGGCCGCGCGCATGAAGCGCTCGTTCCAGGCGGCGGTGACGGCGAGCTGCGGCGAGAAGGTGGTGTTGTTGCGCACCATGGCCTCGATGCCGGCCTCGCTGACCACGAACGCGTGCTCCACCGAGTCGGCGCCGGCGTCGGCGGCCATGATGACGCCCTCGTCGCCCACGGCGTGGACCGAGACCGGCCGGTCCCACCTGTGGGCCTCCTCGACGGCGGCCTTGACCTCGTCGAAGGCGAGGAGGGTGGTGGTGACCTTGGTCTTGTAGGGGATGCCGCTCGTCGCGAAGATCTTGAGGTGGTCGATGCCCGATCGGAGCGCCGACCGCACCTTGCGGCGGAACTCGTCGGGGCCGGCCGCCGTACGGGTCCAGAGCGACTCGCCGGCCACGAACAGCCGTGGCCCAACCAGCTGCCCCGAGTCGATCGCCGCCTTGACCTGGAGATCGGCGTTGAAACGGTCGTTCATGGTGCGGGCGGAGGTGATGCCGGCCAGCAGGTTCTCCTGCGCCTTCTGGACGCAGCGGCAGGCGTGGGCGGTCTCGGACTCGTTCGCGTGTTGGGCGCCCCACGGCGGGACCACGCCGCCGAGGTGCAGGTGCGCGTCCCAGAGGCCGGGCAAGAGCGTCCCGCCGCGCAGGTCCACGACCTGATGCCCGCTGCCAGCCCGCGCGGCCACCTGGTCGCGCGGCCCGACGTCGGCGATGCGATCGCCCTCCACCAGGACGGCCGCGTTCGGCAGCGGCGGCGCACCGGTGCAGTCGATCAACCTTCCACCCGTCAGGAGCGTGCCCACGGTCCCCCTCCCCTGTCTACTCAAGTCCCGAGCCAGCCGTGTCGCGTTGTCTGCCGTCAGCGCCGGTTCTGCCAGGCGTCGCCGAGCAGGTTGATGCCGAGGACGGTCCAGACGATCGCCAGGCCGGGGACGACGGCGTTCCACCACGCGACGTTGAAGACTTCGCGGCCCTCGCTCAGCATGGTGCCCCAGGCGGCCGTCGGCGGGCGCACCCCGACGCCCAGGAACGAGAGCGACGCCTCGGCCAGGATCATCGCCGAGACGTTGACGGTGGCGATCACCAGGACCGGGCCGATCGCGTTCGGCAGGACGTGGCGCAGCAGGATGCGCCAGTTGCCGGCCCCGAGCACCCGGGCCGCCTCGACGAACTCGCGCTCACGCAGGGAGAGCGTCTGGCCACGGATCACCCGCGCGTACTGGACCCAGCCGATGATCCCAAGCACGCCCACGATCGGCAGCAGGCCCGAGCTGACCATCGTCAGGATGCCGATCGCCAGGACGATCGGCGGGAAGGCGAGCTGAGCGTCGGCCAGGCGCATGATGACGACGTCGGTCCAGCCGCCGGAGTAGCCGGCCAGCAAGCCGAGCGGCACGCCGATCACCCCGGCCAGCACGACGGCCGAGACGCCGACCAGCAGCGAGGTGCGCGCGCCGTAGACCAGCCGGCTCAGGAGGTCACGGCCGAGATAGTCCGTGCCGAGCGGGAAGGCCGGATCGGCGCCGGTCAGCCAGAAGGGCGGCAGGAGCGCCCGTCCGAGATCCTGGTCGTACGGGTCGCCCGGCGCGAGCGGCGCCAGCAGCGCGACGAGCAGCACGAGGCTCGTCATGGCCAGGCCGGCCCAGACGGTCGGCGGCAGGCGCAGGCGGCGCGCCCGTCGGCTCGGGGCCTGCTCGACCCGCCGGGCGGGGAGGGCGGCCGTCGTCTCGTCGGCGATCACGATCGGGCGGAGTAGCGAATACGCGGGTCGAGATAGCGGTACGAGATGTCGACCAGCAGGTTCAGCACGATGAAGGTCAGGCCGATCAGCAGCACCAGCGCCCGCACGATCGGCAGGTCGCGCGCGAAGACGCCCTGCATCAGCAGCCAGCCGGCGCCCGGCCAGGAGAAGACCGTCTCGACGATCACCGAGCCGCCGAGCAGCGCCCCGAACTGGAGCGCCACCACCGTCACGGTCGGGATCAGGGCGTTCTTGAGGACGTGGCGCAGGTTGACGGCCAGCGCCCCGAGGCCCTTGGCCCGGGCCGTCGTGACGTAGTTCTGGCGCAGCTCGTCGATGATGCTGGCGCGGGTGAGCCGGGCGATCAGGCCGGTGCTGTGGGCCGAGAGCGCCAGCGCCGGCATGATCAGGTGCTGGACGCCGCCGCTGCCGCCGGACGGGAGCAGGCGGAGGTAGTCGGCCACCAGCAGGATCAGCATGATGCCGATCCAGAACGTCGGCAGGGAGACGGCCAGCAGCGAGAAGAAGGTGCAGACCAGGTCGAAGATGCTGTTCGGGCGGGTGCCCGACAAGATGCCGAGCGGGATGCCGACGAGGACCGCCAGGCAGATCGCGGTCACCGCCAGCAGCAGCGTCGACGGCAGCTTCGAGGCGATCAGCGGCAGGACCGGCTGGCTGAACTTGATCGAGCGGCCGAGGTCGCCCTGGAGGGCGCGCTGCACGAAGCTCACGTACTGGACGGCGATCGGCTGGTCCAGCCCGAGCTCGCGCTGGAGGGTGAGCCGGTCCTGCTCCGAGGCGTGGGTGGGCAGCATCATCGCGACCGGGTCGCCGGAGAAGAGCACCAGCCCGAAGGCGACGATGCTCACCAGGAAGAGCACGACGACCGACTGGCCCAGCCTGCTGAGGACGTACGCGGCCACCGATCAGACCCCTCAGACCCCCAGGCCGCGCAGGTGAGGCAGCACCTCGCGGCCCAGCACTTCGATCGCGGTCAGCGGATCCGGACCGAGCGGCGGCCCAAAGCTTACGTGCCGGACCCCCAGGCCGACCAGCCGCTCCAGGCGTGGGACCAGGTCGGCGGCCGTCCCGACCACCCCGATTCTGAGCATCTCGGCCGGCACCAGCGCCCTGGCCCGCTCGGGGTCGCGATCGACCATCAGGGCGGTGCTGCTCGGGACCAGCTCGTCCGCCTGGACGCCCAGGTTCTTCAGGATCAGCGGACTGAGCGCGTGGCCGTAGTAGGCGATCTTGTCGCGCATGACCGTCTCGGCCGCCGCGCGGTCGGTCGAGATCGAGCACCAGATGCAGGCAGCCACGTCCAGCGCGTCCACCGAGCGCCGGGCCTCGGCTGCGCCCTCCTGGATGTAGCCGATGACGGTCTGGTAATGCTCGGGCGGGAAGAGCAGCGGCAGGCCGCCGTCGGCCTCCTGGCCGATCAGCCGGAGCATCCGTGGGCTCATCGCGCCGAGGTAGATCGGGATCGGGCGGCTGGGAAAGCGGAGGTAGGCCTCGCCGGTCCAATCGCGGAGGAAGGCGCCGTCCGCCGGCAGCCCGCGCCCGCCGGCGAACAGGTGGCGGAGCGCCCGGGTGGTCTCGGCGACAGCCGTCACCGGCCGCTCGGCGCGGAGGCCGATCCAGCCCAGGAAGTCGTCGGCGCCGCTGGAGATGCCGAGGTGGAGCCGCCCGCCGCTCAGCTCGTCGAGGGTGGCGGCGGTCATGGCCAGCTCGGCCGGGTGGATCGTGTACGGGTTGACGATGCAGGTGCCGATGCCGATCCGCTCGGTGGCCCGGGCTACGGCCGCGAGGATGACCCAGACGCTGCGCAGGAAGAGGTCGTCGCTCACCCAGAACTGATCGAAGCCGAGGCGCTCGGCGGCGCCGGCCAGGCGGGGGTACAGCTCGAGGGGGAGATCGTTGTTCAGCCGCAGGCTGAAGCGCACCCCTCACCCCCGGGCCGGCCCTCAGCCCTAAACACGCCTTGGACGGGCAGTCTCGCGAGGTCGACCCGCGCTGACCCCGCTCGAAGGCGCACAACCAACCTGTCATCCCGAGCGGCCCTGAGCTGACTCCGGGAGTGCGTCCCGCCGCGAGGGATGCCCACCCAGCATGGGGCCCCGCCGCTACGCGGGAGTCCCACGTCATGCTGACTGGCTTGGGAGCATGAGATCCCTCGCGGCGGGACGTGCCGGAAGGGGACGTCGACCGCCGCTCGGGATGACAGTGGGGCCTGACCGCCTCCGAGCGCATCCGCGTCAAGCCGCCGACAGACG
>DASUZB010000113.1:0-36465 GCA_036377075.1 Actinomycetes bacterium
CCACGCCAACGTGCTCGCCTCCACCCTCGACCGTGCCGGCCTGCCCGGCCTGGCCGGCACGGTCGCCGGCGACGACACCGTGCTGCTGGTCTGCACCGAGGGCACCTCGGGCAGGGCCATGGCCCGCCAGCTCAGCGTGCTCGCCGCCCAGTCCGGTGCCGACCCCGGCCGCAACGGCGAGCAGCCCATCCAGCGTTTGAACAAAGGAGCGCACGCATGACGCCACCATCCCGCGACCTGGTCGTGCTGGCCTACTCCGGCGGTCTCGACACCACCGTTGCCGTGCACCGGCTCACCCACGAGCAGGGGCGGCGGGTGGTCGCCCTGCTGGCCGACGTCGGCCAGGGCGAGGACCTGGCCGAGGCGGCGAGCCGGGCGCTGGCCGCCGGTGCCGAGGACGCGGTGGTGGCGGACGCGCGCGAGCGCTTCGCGGCCGAGTTCATCGCCCCAGCGGTGGCGGCCAACGCCCTCTACGAGGGGCGCTACCCGCTCGTCTCGGCCCTTTCGCGGCCGCTGATCGCGCAGCTGCTGGTCGAGGAGGCCGCCCGCAGGGGCGCGGGGGCGGTCGCGCACGGCTGCACCGGCAAGGGCAACGACCAGGTCCGCTTCGAGGTCAGCGTCGGCGCGCTCGCGCCCGAGCTCGAGCTGCTCGCGCCGATCCGGGACTGGGCCATGAGCCGACCGCAGGCTCTTCGCTACGCGGCGGCGAACGGCATCGACCTCGGCGGCGTCACCTTGGAGAAGCCGTACTCGGTCGACCAGAACCTGTGGGGCCGTACCGTCGAGGCCGGCGTGCTCGAGGACCCCTGGACACCGGCCCCCCCGGAGGCGTTCGCCTGGACCGCGGCGCCCACGAGCGCCGCGCAGGGCGCCGAGGCGGTGGTCAGCTTCGAGGCCGGCGTGCCCGTCGGGGTCGACGGCTCGGCGGCCGGGCTGACCAAGGTGGTCGCGCACCTCAACCAGCTCGGCGGTGCCGTCGGCTTCGGACGGGTCGACATGATCGAGAACCGCCGCGTCGGCATCAAGAGCCGCGAGGTCTACGAGGTGCCGGGGGCGCTCGCCACCATCCTCGCCCACCGCGACCTGGAGGACCTCACCCTCGACCGCGAGGTGCTCCACGAGAAGGCCCGCCTGGAGCTCCGCTACGCCGAGCTGGTCTACGACGGGCTCTGGTTCTCGCCGCTGAGGAAGGCCCTCGACGCCTTCGTCGCCGAGACCCAGCAGAGCGTCACCGGCGAGGTGCGGCTCGCCTTCTCGCCCGGTCGCTGCCAGGTCACCGGCCGCCGCGCGGCCCGCTCGATGTACCGGCCGGACCTGGCCACCTACGACGCCGGCGACGCCTTCGACCACGACGCGGCGCGCGGCTTCGTCGCCCTCTGGGGCCTGCCCACCCGCACCTGGGCGCGGGTCAACGGCTGAATGGAGCGGGACCCCTCCGACGCGCCCGCCGGACCGCTCTGGGCCGGCGGGTTCGCCGGCGCGCCCGACCCGCGCATGTGGGCGTTCACCGCCTCGCTCGCGGTCGACCGGCGGCTCTGGCGGCAGGACGTGGCGGGCAGCCGCGCCCACGTCCGCGCGCTGGTCCGCGCCGAGGTGCTCGGCGGGGAGGAGGGCCACCGGCTGCTCGACGGCCTCGCCAAGGTGGCCGCCGAGCTGGCCGCCGGCTCCTTCGAATGGGCCGCGGGCGACGAGGACGTCCACACCGCGGTCGAGCGGCGCCTCACCGAGCTGGTCGGGCCGCTCGGCGGCAAGCTCCACACCGGCCGCAGCCGCAACGACCAGGTCGCCACCGACCTGCACCTGTGGCTCAAGGAGGCGGCCGCCGGCGCCGTCGTCGCGGTCGCGGACCTGGTCGACGCGCTGGTCGATGCGGCCCAGGCCCACCCGGACGCGGTCGTGCCCGGGCTCACCCACCTGCAGCCGGCCCAGCCGGTCACCTGGGGCTTCCAGCTCGCCGCGCACGGCTTCGCGCTCACCCGCGACCTCGGCCGCCTGCAGGACGCCGCCCGCCGCGCCGACGTCAGCCCGCTCGGCGCCGGCGCGGTCGCCGGCTCGTCGTTCCCGCTCGACCCCGCCGCGACCGCCGAGGACCTCGGCTTCGCCGCCGCGTTCGACAACGCCATGGACGCCACCGCCGCCCGCGACGCCGTCGCCGAGCTGCTCGCCGCCGCCGCCATCGCCATGGTCGACGCCTCCCGCCTGGCCGAGGACGTCACCCTCTGGGCCGGCCGCGGCTGGGTGCGGCTGCCCGACGCCTGGGCCACCGGGTCGAGCATGCTGCCCCAGAAGCGCAACCCGGACGTCGCCGAGCTGGCACGTGGCCGCGCCGGCACGGTCATCGGCCGGCTCACCGGCCTGCTCGCCACGCTCAAGGGGCTGCCCCTCGCGTACGCCCGCGACCTGCAGGAGGACACGGCGGCCGCGTTCGACGCGGTCGGCACCCTGGTCGCCACCATGGTCGCGATGGCCGGGCTGGTCGGCGGCCTCGAACCGGACGGCGCCCGCATGCGCGCCGCCGCCGAGGAGGGCGAGTCCACCGCCGTCGACCTCGCCGAGGCGCTGGTGCGCAGGGGCGTGCCCTTCCGCCAGGCCCACGCCGCGGTCGCCGCCGCCGTGCGGGCGGCCGCCGAGCGGGGCACCCGCCTGGCCGACCTGCCCGCCGAGCGGCTCGCCGCGGTCCACCCCGACCTGGCTGCCGCCGCCGGGGAGGTCCTCTCGGTCGACGGCAGCCTCGCCGCCAAGGCCACCCCCGGCTCGACCGAGCCGTCGCGCGTGGCCGAGCAGCTCACCGTCCTCGAGGTCACCGCCGCCACCGCCCGCGCCTGGGCCGCCGAGTTCCGCCCCCGCCTCGACCTCGGCTGACCGGGCACCCCGCGGTCCGCATGCCGGACCATTGACAACCGAACCGGCTGCCGAGCAGATTCGGGACATCTGGGTGTCCGGTCGGTGCGGCGTGCTGCCGGATCGCGGTCCCCACGGCGCCAGGGGAGGTAGGCCGATGGCCTCGACGATCGTTCACAGCCCGTACCCGGACGTCACCATCCCCGACGCCTCGCTGCCCGCGTTCGTGTTCGCCGACGCGGCGCAGCGGGCCGGCAAGCCGGCCCTGGTCGACGGCCCCAGCGGGCGCACGATCAGCCACGGTGAGCTGGCCGCCGGCGCCGGGCTGGTGGCGGGCGGGCTGGCCGCCAAGGGCTTCGGGCGCGGGGACGTCTTCGCCATCTACTGCCCCAACCTGCCCGAGTACGCGCTGGCGTTCTACGGCGTGCTGCTCGCCGGCGGGACCGCCACCACCATCAACCCGCTGTACACCGCCGAGGAGCTCGCCTTCCAGCTCGACGACGCGAAAGCCAGCTACCTGCTGACCATCCCGCAGTTCGTCGACAAGGCCGTCGAGGCGGCGGGCCGGTCGGGCGTGCGGGAGGTCTTCGTGCTCGGCGAGGCCGACGGCGCCACCCCGTTCGCGGCGCTGACGCGCTCCGGCCAGCCGGCGCCGCAGGTCGCCATCGACCCGGCCGCCGACCTGGCGGCGCTGCCCTACTCGAGCGGCACCACCGGCCTGCCCAAGGGCGTCATGCTCACCCACCGCAACCTGGTCGCGAACCTCTGCCAGGGCCAGCGCGTCCTCAACACGGCCCCCGACGACGTCATCATCGCGGTGCTGCCGTTCTTCCACATCTACGGGCTGAGCGTGCTGATGGCGGCGGCGGTGTGGCAGGGCGCGACGCTGGTCACGATGCCGCGCTTCGACCTCGAGCAGTTCCTCACCACCATGCAGGACCAGCGCGTCACCCGGGCGTTCCTGGTGCCGCCGATCATGCTGGCGCTGGCCAAGCACCCGCTGGTCGACCGCTTCGACCTTTCGGCCCTGCGGCTGGTGGTGTCGGGTGCGGCGCCGCTCAGCGCCGAGCTCGAGGAGGCGTGCGCCAAGCGGCTCGGCTGCGTGGTCCAGCAGGGCTACGGCCTCACCGAGTCGAGCCCGGTGCTGACCAGCCACCCCGGCGAGGAGGCCAGGATCAGGCACGGCTCGGTCGGGCAGCTGTTGCCCAACACCGACTTGAAGGTCGTCGACACGGCCAGTGGGGAGGAGCTGGACCGCAACCAGACCGGCGAGCTGTGCTTCCGAGGCCCGCAGGTGATGCCCGGCTACCTCAACCGGCCTGGCGAGACCGCGCAGATGCTCGACGCCGACGGGTGGCTGCACACCGGCGACACCGGCTACGTCGACGAGGACGGCTACGTGTTCATCGTCGACCGGGTCAAGGAGCTGATCAAGTACAAGGGCATGCAGGTCGCGCCGGCCGAGCTCGAGGCCGTGCTGCTCTCCCACCCGGCGATCAGCGACGCCGCCGTCGTGCGGATCCCCGACGAGGAGGCCGGCGAGGTCCCCAAGGCGTTCGTGGTGACCGACGCCGACCTCTCCGCCCAGGACGTGATGGACTTCGTCGCCGCGCGCGTCGCGCCCTACAAGAAGGTCCGCGCGGTCGAGTTCGTCGACGAGATCCCCAAGGCCCTGTCGGGCAAGATCCTCCGCCGCGTCCTGAGCGAGCGCGACCGCCACTCCCTTCCCGAGGCGTAGAGGTCTATCGGGATGGGGCGTTGCGGTGGTCGGGGTCGTCCAGGCCCCAGCCGATGATGCGTTCGGGATGGATACGGATGGCTGGCTGGGGGTCGATGATGGCGTCGGCGCGGCCGCGAACCTCGACGCCACGTGGCCGCCAGGGCTCCGGGACGATGTCGTCGATGACGATGGCGGCGCGGTGGGTGCGGGCGACGTCGCGGAACTTCTTGGTGGCCGCCAGGTCGCGGCCGGAGACCTCGATGATCTCGGCGTCGGCGTCGAGGGTCCACATCCCGACCGGGGTGACGTGGGGGGTGCCGTCGGGGCCGACGGTGGCCAGGCGGGCGAGTCGCCGCTCGCTCTGCAGGTAGGTCAGTTCGGCGTCGGTGAAGATGCTCATGATCGCTCCCGTGGGTGTCGGGCTGCTGGTGGGGTGGGCGGTCAGGCCGCAGCCGCCGCTGCGCTGCGGGCCAGGGCAGTCATGGTGTCCTCCTGCTAGAAACTGCACATGCTGTGCATATAATGAACTATACACTGAGTGAAGTTCAGTGCAAGGGGTAAACTGCACATCGAGTGAAGATGAACGTGGGGGCTCGAGACGGTGAAGACCATCGCGGAACCGCAGAACGCCCGCAGCCGGCGCACCTGTGCCGCGCTGTTGGCTGCCACCCGGGAGCTGCTGGAGGAGCAGGGGTTCGACGCGGTGACGATGGCGGCGGTCGCCGCCCGCGCCGGTGTCTCCCGCCGCGCGGTCTACCTGCACTTCTCCTCCCGCGCGGAGCTGCTCACCGCGGTGTTCAGCTACCTCGGGGAACGCGAGGACATCGGCGGCTCGCTGCGGCGGGTATGGGAGGCCGCCGATTCCGTGGCCGCGCTCCAGGAATGGGCCCGCCACCTGGCCCGGATCCACCCGCGGCTCCTGGCGGTCGCCCGCGCCGCCGACCGCGTCCGCCGCGGCGATCCCGAGGCGGCGGCGTTCTGGGACCGCTCGATGGGCAACTGGCACGCGGGCTGCAGCCGGCTGGTCGCCTGGCTGGACCGGGACGGTCGCCTCGCACCGCCGTGGACGGTCGACGCCGCAGCCGACATGCTCTGGGCGCTGATGTCCTTCGACGTCCTCGAGGGGCTGCTGGTGGACCGGCACTGGTCACCCGAGCGCTACGCCGAGCACCTCGCGGTGGTCTTCCGCAAGACCTTCGTCGGCGACCCGGCAGCCAGCGGCGAACCGCAGCCCAGCGTGGCTCGCTCCGGTGACGGGCGGGAACCCGGAGCATAGGGCGACACTCCGGGTCGCCCACGGTCCTCGCTACCGCCGGGCGGCGCCGAGGCGGAAGATGGGGTGGTCGGGGGCGATGCGGCGCAGCTCCTCGTCGGAGGAGTCGGGGCCGACCCCGCCGAAGAACACGCCGACCTCGAACTTCCAGCGCCTGAGGTAAGCGCGCAGGATCGCCGGCTTGTCGTCGTCGGCGACCTCGGTCGCGGTGAACGGCTCCTGGCGGCGGCCGAGCAGCAGGCGGCCCTCGCCGCTGACGCGGAGGTTGCGCACCCACTGGGTGTGGCCGCGGGGGGCGACCAGGTAGCGGGAGCCCTCGAACCTGAGCAGGTTCACCGGGTTGCGGCGCCACTGGCCGCTGCTGCGGCCGCGGACCTCGAGCACGCGCGAGCCGACCACGCTGACGCCGAGCCGCGTCAGGCCGGCGACCACGCGGTTGAAGACGTTGCGGGTGAACCAGCCCGGCTGCTGGTAGTGCGTCTGCTCGCTCATCGCCATTACGGTAGCGGTCCGCGGGCACGGCCGGCCACGCCCGCGCTTGGCGGGGGGCCGGTCAGCGGCGAAGATGGCGCCATGAATGCCGACGAGTACATGTACTTCGCCAGCACCGCGCTCGACGGGATGTGCCGCATCGCCGTCGAGCTCGGCGACGACCTGGCCAACCGCCGCCCGGCGATCCCGGGCGCCAACACGCCCTACGTGCTGGTGATCCACTGCCTCGGCGTGGCCAGCTACTGGGCTGGCGGCCTGGTCGCCGGCCGCCACATCGAACGTGACCGCGACGCCGAGTTCCGCGCCAGCGGCCCGGTCGGCCGGCTCGTCCCGCTGGTGGAGCGGGCGAAGGCCCAGCTGGCCGCGGACGTCGCCGGTGCCGTCGCCGAGGCCCCTCCGCGCGGCGAGCTGGATGGCGCGTACGAGGGACCGCCGCAGCCGCTGACCCAGGGCGCCGTCCTGCTGCACGTGCTCGAGGAGCTCTGCCAGCACCACGGCCAGGCGGAGGTCATCCGTGACGCCCTCCTCGCCGAGGCCGGGGTGGGTGCGGTGAGCTCAGCGGGCGAAGAAGTGGATGCCGAGCCAGGCCCAGGCGGCCAGGACCCCGACCCGGCCCGAGCGGGTGCGCATCACCCGGCCGAGCACGGCGCCGAGCGGCGGGATCCGTGAGCCTTCGCGCCTGCTGAGCAGCTGCAGGCCGGCGGCCGCCGCGGCGATCAGCAGGTAGCCGGCGATCGTCAGGTCGCGGCTGCTCACCGCGCCTCCCCGGTCCTGTTCGCCGCCGGCACCAACCCGAGCAGGTACCAGCCCGAGGTCAGCCACAGCCAGAGGAAGACCGAGCGGCCGAGGTGGCCGGCCAGGAGCGGGTCCATCAGCACGCTGAGGGTCGGGTGCTCGTAGGAGTCGGTGGTGAGGGAGGGCTGCAGCAGCAGGGCGCTGAGCTCCCACAGCCCGAGCGCCACCAGGACCGCGCCCCACGCGGCCGCGCCGGCGCGGTCGAGCCGCCGTGGAGCGGGCTGGCCCGCCAGCGGCCGGCGCCACACCAGGGCGACGGCGGTCACCGCCGGCGCCTCCACCGCGACCGTCGCCGGCCACGAGTAGCGGGCGAACGTGGCGACCAGCGCCGCGTAGAGCAGCCCGCCGATCACCACGGCCCGCGAGGGCCGCAGGCTCCCCAGCACCCGCGAGACCCGGCCATGGTCGGCCGGCCGCGGCGTGGGCTGCGCCCGCTCCTCCATGCCGGCGGGCGCGGTGGCGTCGGCCAGCGCGCGTGGCCGCTCGTCCCAGCCGAGCCCCACCGCGACGCCGAACAGGGCCAGCCCGTCGACGACGCGGTCGCCCGAGAGCACGTCGAACGTCCCGGCGAGGAGGAAGATCACGATCACGGGGTCGCGCAGCGCGCCGAGGACGGCCGCAGCGGCGGCGACGAGCGGTGGTCGGCCGCCCGCCCGCTGCGGCGGCGGCGAGCGACGCTCCCGCCTCGGTGAAGCACCTGGGCCTGCTCTGCTCATCCGCGGCCTCGCAGCTGCGCCCGGCACCAACGGCCAGCGCCGGGTTCTCGACGCCCAATGTGTACCAGGTCCGGGTGACGCGGAGCACGGCCGGGCCGCCGGGAGCGCCCGCCCCTCCTCAGCGCATCGACTCGGCGATGCGCACGGCCTGCTCGCGCGAGACGCGGCCCTCCAGGCGGAAGGTCACGTCGCCGCGCTGCCAGATCAGGGTGGACCCGGCCAGGCGGCTCCGTTCGTCCTGGAAGGAGCCGTCGCGGTCGACGTAGGCGAGCCCGTGCGGCTGCGGCAGCCAGTAGCCCGGCCCGCCGGCGACGGTCAGGAACTGCACCTCGCCGCCACCGCTGAGCTTCTTCATGAAGCCCTCGTCCACGTTCGCGCGGAACTCGGTGATCAGCAGGCCGGCCTCGGTGTAGGGGGAGGCCGGCAGTCCGGGGCGGGCGCGGTAGACCAGGTCGACGCGTCCGTCGGCTGGCTGGTCGGGGTCGGCGTAGACCGCGTCGGGGTGCTCGAAGCCGGCCTCGGTCGGCACCAGTACGGGGAACTTCACGCTCGCCCGCGCCCTGCCGAGGGTGGTCCGGTGGCCCAGGCCGAGCTGGCCGCCGAGGCCGCCCAGCTCGGAGGTCGCCGGGCTGCTGGTCGCGCTGGTGGGCGGCCCGCCGAGCTGGATCTTGATGCCGCGCAGGCCGAGCAGGTCGGCGACGGCGTCACGGGTGGTGGGGGAGAGCACCAGCACGGCGGCGGCGAGCAGGGCGGCGGCCAGGCCGGCGAGGACCAGGCGCCGCGCCCGCGGCCGGCCCGGGAGGACGCGCAGGCCTGGCGCCGCCGGCCGCTCGGGCGCCTCCTCGAGGCGCGCCCGCACCCGCTCGGCGAGCGGCGGGGTGGCCGGGTGGTCGAGGTGGCCGCCGAGGTCACGCAGGGCCTCCTCCAGCTCGCGGTCGCTCACTGCCCACCTCCTTCCGGTGCCGGCGCCCACAGCGCCTCGGCGCCCTGGTCGGCCAGGACGCCGCGCAGCCGTCCGAGCGCCCGTGAGGTGCGCGACTTCACCGTCCCACGGCGGCAGCCCAGCGTCCCGGCCGTCTCCTCCTCGCTCAGCTCGAGGAAGAAGCGGCAGGCGAGCACCTCGCGGTCGGCCTCCGGGAGGCGGTTGACGGCCGCGAGCAGGACCCGGCGGCGCTCGCCGGCGAGCGCCGCCGCCTCGGGGGCCGGGGCCGCGTCCCCCGAGGGGCGGTCCTCGGCGGCCCGCAGGGTCAGGTCCTCCAGGCGCCGGGCCGAGCGGCGCCGGTTGCGGGCCTCGTTGGCCACGATGGCCAGCAGCCAGGGCCGGAACGGTGCCCCGGGGCGGAAGCGGCCGAACGCGTACCACGCCTTCACGAACCCCTCCTGGGCGGCGTCCTCGGCGTCGGCGGCCGACCTGGTGACCAGGTAGGCGGTCCGGAAGGCGAGGTCGGCATGGCGGCGCACAAGGCGCTCGTAGGCTTGCACCTCTCCCCGCTGCGCGCGTGCGACGAGCTGGTCGTCGTCCTCGGTGTCCAGTGGTCGGCCCTCCACGGACGGATTCCACCAGCTCCTACACCGCGGCGCCGCGGCGGGTTCCAGGCAGGGGATGCTACCCGGTCACTGCCAGTCGCGGTCCTGGCCGAGCAGCTCGCCGAGGCGGCCGCCGGGTTCCGGGGCGGCGAACAGGTGCCCCTGCGCCTGGTCGCAGCCGAGCGCGTCCAGCCGGGCGAGCTGGCGGCGCGTCTCCACCCCTTCGGCAACCGCCACCAGGCCGAGGGAGTGGGCGAGGCCGATCACCGCCGCCGCGACCGCGTCGTCGGGGGGCTCGCGGTCGAGGCAGGCGACGAAGGATTGGTCGATCTTCAGCGCGGTGAGCGGCAGGTGGCGCAGGGAGGCGAGCGACGAGCAGCCGGTGCCGAAGTCGTCGACGGCCAGGCCGACGCCGAGCGCCGCCAGCCGCTCGCAGGTGGCCGCCGCGCTCGGCTGGTCGGCAAGCGCCTGCTCGTTCACCTCCAGGCAGAGGCGGCCAGGGTCGACGCCGCTGCCGGCGAGTGCGGCTTCGACACGGTCGGCCAGGTGCGCCTCGGCGAACTGGCGAGCCGACAGGTTGACGTGGACCCGGGGGGCGATGCGGCCGCCAGCACCGTCCCAGCGGGCGGCCTGGCGGCAGGCCTCCTCCAGCACCCAGCCGCCGACGGTCACGATCAGGCCGGTCTCCTCGGCGGCGGGGACGAACTCCGCCGGCCGCAGCTGGCCGTCGCCCGGCCGCTCCCAGCGGGCCAGCGCCTCGACGGCCACCACCCGGCCCTCGCGCAGGGAGACGATCGGCTGGTAGGCGACCCGCAGCTCGCCCTTGTCGAGCGCGGCGCGGAGCGCCGCCTCGGTGCGCAGCCGCTCGGTCAGGCGCGCCCGCACGGCCTCGTCGTACAGCTCGTAGCTGGTGCCCTCCTGCCGCTTGGCGCGGTGCATCGCGGTCTCGGCGTCGCGCAGCAGGTGCCCGGCGCGGCGGCGGTGCGACCCGGCGAGGGCGATCCCGACGCTGGCGTCGAGGGTGAGCTCCGTGCCGCCGACCGCGAACGGGGTGTCCAGCCCCGACGCGATCCGCTCGGCCAGGCGCACCGCGTCGCGGCCGTCGCGCAGGTCCTGGCAGAGCACGGCGAACTCGTCGCCCCCGAGGCGGGCGACCGTGTCGCTGGGCCGCAGCACGCCGCGCAGGCGCCCGGCGACCGCGACCAGCACCCCGTCGGCCGCGTCGGCGCCGACCCGCTCGGCCGCCTGGGCGAAGCGGTCCAGGTCCATCACCAGCACCGCCACCACGCCGGGGTGGCGTTCGAGGCGGGCGAGGACCGCGTCGAGCCGGTCGAGGAACAGCGCGCGGGTCGGCAGCCCGGTGAGCGGGTCGCGGGCGGCCCGGCCGGCGGCCTGCTCGGCAGCGTGGCCGCCGAGGCCGAGCTCCGCCAGCTGCCGCACCACGTAGCGGGGGCGGCCTTCGAGGTCGGTGTGGGCCGGCCGCCCGTTGGCGTCGGTGGTCAGCCAGGCGCTCGCCAGCACCCAGACGACCTCGCCGTCGGCCCGCCGGCAGCGCTGCGGGAGCTGGTAGGCGGCGAGCTCCCCGTCGAGCAGGCGCTGCAGGTACTCGGCGTCGGCGTCGCGGTCCTCTGGGTGCAGCAGCGCCGCGAACCCGAGGGCGCGCAGCTCCGCCTCGGAGTGGCCGGTCAGCTCGACGAAGGGCAGGTTGAGGCGGATGAACTCGCCCTCGGGGTCGACCAGCGCGGTGGCCGGCGGCGCGGACGCGAGCGACCCCCAGACCCGGTCGACGTCCTCGCGCAATGGGTCCCAGGTGATCAGCGCGGACGGAGCCGTCCCGGGCGTCCATCCAGTTCGGGTACGCATCGGGGTCATCCTGACGCTCTGAGACGATCGAACCAATAGACCGGGAGAATACTCTTGTCCGTCCCCCGGACGGGGGACACCGGTACCCTCGTCGCGCGACCACGGCAGGTCCAAGCGACGACAGGGGAGCCGACATGGGAATGGCGACGCGGACGCTCGGCCGCTCCGGCATCCAGGTCAGCCCGATGGGCTTCGGCTGCTGGGCGATCGGCGGGCCCTACTGGGCCGGCGAGCAGCCGCTCGGGTGGGGCGAGGTCGACGACGAGGAGTCCGTGCGGGCGCTGCGCCGCGCGCTCGACCTTGGCGTCACCTTCTTCGACACCGCCGACATCTACGGCGCCGGCCACAGCGAGCGGGTGCTGGGCCGGGCACTCGCCGGTCGGCGCGACGAGGCGGTGATCGCCACCAAGTTCGGCAACCTCGGCGACGAGGCCGCCCGCCAGCACGTCGGCAGCGACACCAGCCCCGACCACGTCGCCCACGCCTGCGAGGCGTCCCTGCGCCGCCTCGGCACCGACCACGTCGACCTGTACCAGCTCCACCGCCGCCATGGAGGCGGGCCCGCTCACCCCCGAGCAGCTCGCCGAGATCGACCGCCTGCTCGGGCGGTAGCCGGGTCCGGCCGACCAGGTGGAGGACGCCGCCGTCGAGCAGGCCATGCGAGCAGGCTCATCACCGCGGGCGAGTGACCTTGATGCTGCCTCAGTACCAGCCGTTGGCCTGCCAGAACGCCTGGGCTGCCGCGGCGGTGCCGTAGCGGTCGCGCACGTAGGCGCGGAAGGCGACGAGCTGCTTGCCGCAGTCGATCGTGTCGTAGTCGTTGCCGAGGTACAGGATGCGGTTGCCGAGCAGGAGCTGGCCGAGGCCGAAGGCGGTCGAGGTGGGGTTGTCGGCGGTGGGGTAGCCGCCGGACTCGTGCATGATGATCCACAGCTCGGGGGCCGAGGTGCCGGAGAGGTCGCAGCGGCCTCCCCCGAGGCGCCGCACCTGGGGCGGGTCGTTCGGTGAGCGGGCGGCGGCCGCCCGGCGGCGGGCCGCCTCCTCCTGCGAGATCAGCCGGCGCAGCTCCGCCGAGCGGGCGCGGAGCGCGGCCGCCTGGCCGGCCAGGCTGGAGAGCTTGGCGTCGAGCGTCCGCTTGGCCTGCTGGCGCACCGCCTGGACCCGCTGCAGCTCGGCCAGCTGGGCGGCGACCGCGTCGGTGGCGGCGCGGCTGTCGCGCTCGGCCGCGAGCATGCGCGCCTGCAGCCAGGCGGCCTGGCGCTGGCCCCCGCGCAGCCGTGCCATCGTGCTGGCCCCCGACTCGGCCACGTAGTCGAGCGTCACGGCGCGGTCGATCAGGTCGGGCAGGTGCGCCGGGTCGATCAGCACGGCGAGGTCGGCCGAGCCGCCGCTGATGTAGACGTTGCGGGCGCGCGCGTCGATCTGGCGGCGCAGCCCGTTCACCTCGGCGGCGACGCGCCGCAGCGCCTGCTCCGCCAGCAGGCGCCGCTGCCTGGCGGCGTCGAGCTGGGTGCGGGCGGCGTCGACCCGCTGCTGCCCCTCGGCGGTCGCCCGCTGGGCTTCGGCCAGGGCGGCGTCCACCGCCACCGCGTCGGCGCGCGCGTTGCGCAGCACGGCCTCAACCTGCCCCAACCGGTCGCGGGTGCGGGACAGGTCGGAGCGCTTGTCGTCGGCGAGCGCCGGACGGGTCACCAGGGAGGCGACGGCGAGGATGCCGGTCAGCGCCACGGCGACGGAGCGTGCGCGAACGGGCACGAGCACCTCCTCGACGGGAGTTGCGGGGGATCTGGAGCTCGAGGAGTGGGTCGTGGGGGCAGCGACGGAGCGGGAGTCTACCGCAGGACGGAACGATGGATCGAACCGCAGGCACCGGCCGCACGACCTGAGCAGGTCAAGCCGGCCAGACGGCGGTGCCCGCTTCGGCGCGGTCGCGCCCACCAAGGCTGGCGACAGGTACCATCCGGTACATGACCGAGCCTCGCTGGAAGCAGCGGTACCGCGCAGCCACCCTGACCCTCCCGCGCTGGGGGGTGGACCAGCCCGACCGCCTGGTGTACGCGTCCAACCTCTCCGGCTCGTGGCAGGTGCACGCCTGGGATCGGCTCGCCGGCACGCACCGGCAGGTCACCGACCATCCCACCGGGGTGGTGGCCGGGACGCTCACGCCCGACGGCGGCGGCGTCGTCTGGTTCGAGGACGAAAAGGGCAACGAGATCGGCCACTGGATCCTGCAGCCGTTCGCCGGCGGCGAGCCGGCCCCGCTGCTGCCCGGCGTCGGGCCGGCGTGGAGCGCGGGGCTCGCGCTCGGCCCCAAGGGCCGGGTCGCGCTCGGCCTGGCCGACCGGGACGGCTTCCGCGTCCGGGTCGGCGAGGTCGGCGGCGACAGCGTCGAGCTGTACCGGCACGAGCAGACCGTCGACCTGGCGGCGCTCTCCCGTGACGGCCGCCTGCTGGTGGTCCACCACGCCGAGCACGGCGACAACCTGCGCCCGGCGCTGCGCGCCTTCGACGTCGACCGCCTCGAGCCCGTCGCCGACCTGTGGGACGGGGAGGGCTACGCCCTCTACGCGGTCGCCTTCTCGCCGGTGCCCGGCGACGGCCGCGTGGCGGTGCTGCACGAGCGCGCCGGCCGGCCGCGGCCGGCGGTCTGGGACCCGGTCGCCGGGGTCCGCACGGACCTGGCCGTCGACCTGCCCGGCGACGTGGAGGTGGCCGACTGGTGGCCCGACGGCGGCTCGCTGCTGCTGGTCCACACCCACATGGGCCGCGACGAGCTGTACCGGCTGCGCCTCCCCGGCGGACCGCTCGAGCGGCTCGAGCACGAACCCGGCTCGGTCACCGGGGCGCGCGTCCGGCCCGACGGCACGGTCTGGTACCGCTGGTCGTCCG
This sequence comes from Actinomycetes bacterium, assembly GCA_036377075.1. Taxonomy (GTDB): domain Bacteria; phylum Actinomycetota; class CALGFH01; order CALGFH01; family CALGFH01; genus DASUZB01. Next base: position 14,117 of record DASUZB010000113.1, read on the forward strand.
GGGCGCTCCCGGCCGAGGTGCGCGCCATCGGTGGCGGCGACGCGGTGCTGCGCCCGCCAGGCCCCCGCGCCCCCGCCGGCATCTCGTACCAGAGCTGGACGTTCACCAACCCGGTGGGCCAGCAGGTGCACGGGTTCCTGGCGGTCCCGCCGGGCGACGGGCCCGCCCCGACGGTGATGCTGGTCCACGGCGGCCCGCACCACCACGACGCCGACAGCTTCAGCCCCGAGGTGCAGGCCTGGGTCGACCACGGCTACGCGGTCGCGCTGGTCAACTACCGCGGCTCGACCGGGTACGGCAAGGCGTGGCAGGACGCCCTCGAAGGCGACCCGGGGCGGCCCGAGGTGGAGGACGTGGTGGCGGGGCGCGACGACCTGGTCGCCCGCGGCGTGGCCGACCCGCAGCGGGTGGTGCTCGCCGGCGCCTCCTGGGGCGGCTACCTGACCCTGCAGACGATCGGCACGGTGCCGGACGGCTGGCGCGCCGCGCTGGCGGTGGTCCCGGTGGCCGACTACGTCAGCGCCTACCAGGACGAGTCCGAGGGGCTGCAGGCGCTCGACCGGGCGCTGTTCGGCGGCGGGCCGGACGAGAGGCCCGAGCTGTTCGCCGAGCGCTCCCCGATCACCCACGCCAACCGGGTCACCACCCCGGTGCTGCTGATGGTGGGGGAGAACGACACCCGCTGCCCGCTGCAGCAGGTGCTCAACTACGCCGACCGCCTCACCGAGCTGGGCAAGGAGTTCGAGCTCGACCGCTTCGACGCCGGCCACGGCGCGCTGGTCGTCGACGAGCGCATCCGCCAGGCCGAGGTGGAGCTCGCCTTCGCCGCCCGCCACGTCCCCGGGGTGGCGCCACCGCAGCGCTGACCCCGCTACGACCAGCGTGGTAGCGGCGCTGCACCCGCGGGAGGATGCCACCGGGCGGCCACGTCTCGTACCGTAGCGCCATGGACGTGACCGGCCTGCGCGAGCGCCTGCGGCGCGTGCCCGCCCCGGTGGTGGACGCGCTGCTGGCGGTGGCGGTCGCGGCGGTGACCGCCGCGGCCGTCCGGGTGGCGATCGAGCCCCACTCGACCCCGCCGGACGCGTTCGCCTACGTGCTCGCGGTCGCGTTCGGCGCCCTGCTGCTGCTGCGGCGCCGCTGGCCGCTCGGGGTGTTCGCGGCCTCCAACGTGCTGCTGTTCGTGTACTACACGATGGGCTACCCGGGCATGACGCCGGCGATCCCGCTGGGGGTCGCGCTCTACACCGCCGCGGCCGCCGGGCACCTGCGCTGGTGCCTGGCGAGCACCGCCTTCTACATGACCGCCGGGGCCGTGGTGGTCGGGTTCAGGGAGGGGACGCCCGCGCTGGAGGTGCTCACCTCCTTCCTGCCGCAGGCGTCGCTGATGGTCGCGCTGTCCCTGCTCGGCGACGCCGTGCGCAGCCGCCGGGGGTGGCAGGCGGAGGTGCGCGAGCGGCTCGCGCGGGTGGAGGCGGACCGGGAGCGGGAGGCGCGCCGGCGCGTCGAGCGCGAGCGCCTGCGGATCGCCCGCGAGCTGCACGACGTCCTGGCGCACACGATCGCGGTGGTGACCGTCCAGGCCGGCGTCGCCGCGGACGTGCTGACGGAGAGCCCCGCGCAGGCCAGGTCGGCCCTTGAGGCGATCCGGGCGGCGAGCCGCGAGGCGATGGCCGAGCTCAAGGCGACCGTCGGCGTCCTGCGGGGCGGCGAGCGCGACGGCGAGGGGGCGCCGCGCGCGCCGAGCCCCGGCCTCGGCCAGCTCGGCGGCCTGCTGGAGGCCGCCCGCGAGGGGGGCCTGCGGGTCGAGGCGGAGGTGTGCGGCGAGCCGCGGCCCCTGCCCGCGCTGGTCGACCTCACCGCCTACCGCATCGTGCAGGAGTCGCTGACCAACGTCGGCCGCCACGCCGGCGCCGCCTCCGCGACGGTGACGATCCGCTACGAGCCGGGCGCGGTGGTCGTCGAGGTGGACGACGACGGCCGCGGCCCGGCCGCCACCGCGGCGGACCACCGGCCCGGCTACGGCCTGGCGGGGATGGCGGAGCGGTCGGCGGCGCTGGGCGGCAGCCTGCAGGCCGGGGCGCGGCCCGGCGGCGGCTTCCGGGTCACCGCGCGGCTGCCCCTGGCGGGGACCACGGCGTGAGCGTCCTGCCGGGAGGCCAGGGGGAGGCTGGCGGCGGCGCGGCGGGCCCGGAGGGGCGCGACGCCGCTCGGCCCGCGGGGCCGGTCAAGGTGCTGCTGGTCGACGACCAGACGCTGGTGCGCGCCGGCTTCCGGGTGCTGCTCGAACGCGGCGAGGGCATCGAGGTGGTCGGCGAGGCCGCCGACGGGGCCGAGGCGATCGAGGCGGTCAGGCGCACGCGGCCGGACGTGGTGCTGATGGACATCCGCATGCCGGTGCTCGACGGCCTCGAGGCGACCAGGCGGATCGTCTCCGACGAGCGGCTCGGCGGCGTGCGGGTGGTGATGCTGACCACCTACGAGCTCGACGAGTACGTCTTCGAGGCGCTGCGCGTCGGCGCGAGCGGCTTCCTGCTCAAGGACATCGACCCGGCCGACCTGCGGCAGGCGGTACGGGTCGTCGCCGCGGGCGACGCGCTGCTCTCACCGAGCGTGACCCGCCGGCTGATCGCGGAGTTCGCCTCGAGGGCGCCACGGCGCGCCGACCGGGAGCGGCTCGCGCCGCTCACCGACCGGGAGCGCGAGGTGATGGCGCTGGTGGCGAGCGGCCTGTCCAACGGCGAGATCGCCCGGCGCCTGTTCATGAGCCCGGCGACCGCCAAGACACACGTGAGCCGGGCGATGGCCAAGCTGGGCGCGCGCGACCGCGCCCAGCTGGTGGTGCTCGCCTTCGACACCGGCCTGGTCAGCCCTTCCTGAGACCGGGCTACCGCTCCGCTCCTCGAGCCCCCGGACCCCTGCTGGGCAGCGGGCGTACTCCCGCGGTCGCAGCGCGCCGGGGACGGCTACACCAAACGGTGCAGCCAAGCGCCACCCCTGGTCCGACGACCCTCACCGGCCCGGAACCTAGTGTCGCGGTGTGTCCGAGACCGCCGCGAACGAGAGAGGTCGTGCGATGAACTGGTTGTCCGGGTTCGTACTACGCCACCGCCTGGCGGTGGGGCTGTTCTGGCTGGTCGTGCTCGTGGTCGGGATGGTCGGCGCCGGCCAGGTCGGCGACCGGCTCTCCACCGAGTTCTCCCTGCCCGGCGCCAAGAGCTACGAGGCCGACCAGGCGATCCTGCGCACCTACGGCAACGGCGGCCAGGCCGTCCCGCTGGTGCCGGTCGTCACCCTGCCCGAGGGCAGCACCGTCGCCAGCCCAGGCGTCCGATCGGCCCTCGTGCGCGCCTTCGGCGCCGCCGGGGGTGGGCGCATGCGGGTCGTCTCCTGGGCCTCCACCGGCGACCGCCGCTTCGTCGCGGCCGACGGCCGCACCACCTTCGGGCTGGTGTTCCCGCCGCCGACCGGCTTCGGCGGACCGGACTTCGGGCCGGCGGTGGCCGGAGCGATGCGCGCCGCGCTGCCGCACGGCGCGACCGTCCACGTGACCGGGCTCGGCGAGCTGTCGGCCGGCGGCGAGTCGGGCGGCAGCGGCGTGCTGGCCGAGACGCTGGTCGGCGGGCTCGGCGCGCTCGCCGTTCTCGCCTTCGTGTTCGGCTCCCTGCTGGCCTTCGTGCCGCTGCTGGTCGCGGCCGTCGCGATCCTCTCGACCTTCCTGGTGATCCTCGGCCTGACCACCTTCACCGACGTCAACTTCATCGTGCAGTTCCTGGTGGCGCTGGTCGGCCTCGGCGTGGCGATCGACTACTCGCTGCTGCTGGTGACCCGCTGGCGCGAGGAGCGCGCCCGTGGCCACCACGGCGACGAGGCGGTGCACCGCGCCATGCTCAGCGCCGGCCGCGCGGTGGTGTTCAGCGGCGGCACGGTGGCGATCGGCCTGGTCGCGCTCGTCCTGCTGCCGGTGCCGTTCCTGCGCAGCGTCGGCTTCGGCGGCATGCTGATCCCGCTGGTGAGCGTCGTGGTCACCCTGACCCTGCTGCCGGTGCTGCTGGCAGGCGTCGGCGGCCGCATCGACTGGCCCCGGCTGCGCAAGGAGGCCCACGCGAGCCGCGGCTGGACCGCCTGGGCGCACGGCGTGGTGCGGGCTCGCTGGGCCGCCGCGATCGGCGCCGTGGCGGTGCTCGCCGTCCTCGGCGTCGCCGCGCTGAGCATCCAGGTCGGCGACGCCAAGGCCGACACGCTCGCCAAGAGCGGCGGGGCCGCCGACGGCCTCCACGCCCTCGAGCGGGCGGGCGTGCCGAGCGGCGTCCTCACCCCGATCGAGGTGCTGGTGCCGCGCGGCGGCGACCCGGCGGCGGTCGCGGCGCGCCTGGCCGGCGTCGCCGGCGTGCGCGACGCGGTCGCGCCCGACGACCCCGCCTGGCGCCGCGGCGGCGGCGCGATGGTGAGCGTCCTGCCGGTCGACGAGCCGAGCACCGGTGCCGGCAGGCAGACCGTGACCCGGGTGCGCGACGCCGCCGCCGGCATGGCCGGCGTCCAGGTCGGCGGCACCGGCGCCGGCCTGATCGACGGCGTCCACGCCATCTACGGCAGCTTCCCGCTGATGCTCGGCGCCATCGCCGTGGTCACCTTCGTCCTGCTCGCCAGGGCCTTCCGCTCGCTGCTGCTGCCGGCCAAGGCGGTGCTGCTCAACCTCGCCTCGGTCGGCGCCAGCTACGGGGTGCTGGTGCTGGTGTGGCAGCGCGGCTACGGCTCGGAGGCGATCTGGGGCATCCCGGCCACCGGCGCGATCACCTTCTGGGTGCCGCTGATGACCTTCGCCTTCCTGTACGGCCTGTCGATGGACTACGAGGTCTTCATCCTGGCGCGCATGCGCGAGGAGTACGACCGCAGCGGTTCCACCACGGCGGCGATCACCGAGGGGCTCGGCCGCACCGGCCGGCTGGTGACCAGCGCGGCGCTGATCCTGTTCCTGGCGTTCGCCTCCCTGGCCAGCACCCCGCAGACCGACGTCAAGATCATGGCCACCGGCCTCGGCGCCGGCATCCTGCTCGACGCGACCATCGTCCGCGCGCTGCTGGTCCCCGCGCTGGTCTCCCTCTTCGGCCGCTGGAACTGGTGGCTGCCCGCCTGGGCGGCACGGCCGCTGAGGGTCGCGCCGTCCCCGGCGCTGCCGGAGCCGGCCGTCCGCCGGCCGGAGCGCGACGCCCACCCTGCGACGATGTCCTGATTGACGGCGTGTAGGCATTGCGGTTGTGTTGTCCCTGGAAGGGTTGGCACCCTTCCAGGGACAGCCGCTGCAGACCCGAGGAGACCGCCGCCGTGACCGATACCCCGTCCGCGCCTGGCCAGCCACCGTCGATCGACACCAGCGTCCCGCACTCGGCGCGGATCTGGAACTACTGGCTCGGCGGCAAGGACAACTACCCCGTCGACCGCGCTGCCGGCGAGCAGTTCAAGGAGGTCTTCCCGGGCGTCATCGACGTCGCCCGCGCCTCCAGGGCGTTCCTCGTCCGCTCGGTCCGCTACCTGGCCAGCGAGGCCGGGATCCGCCAGTTCCTCGACGTCGGCACCGGCCTGCCGACCGCCGGCAACACCCACGAGGTCGCTCAGCGGGTGGCCCCTGAGAGCCGCATCGTCTACGTCGACAACGACCCGCTGGTGCTGACGCACGCCCGCGCGCTGCTCACCAGCACCCCGCAGGGCAAGACCGCGTACCTCGACGCCGACCTGCGCGACCCCGAGAAGATCCTGGAAGGCGCGGCGGGGACCCTGGACTTCACCAAGCCGGTCGCGCTGATGCTGATGGGCATCCTCGGGCACGTCGCCGACTACGACGAGGCCAGGTCGATCGTGCGGCGGCTGCTCGACCCGTTGCCGTCCGGCAGCTACTTCGCGCTCAACGACGGCACCAGCGTCATCGCCAAGGTGGGCGAGCAGGCCCAGGAGGAATACAACGAGAGCGGCGCGGTCCCCTACAACCTCCGCACCCCCGAGGAGATCGCCGGCTTCTTCGAGGGACTGGAGCTGGTGGAGCCCGGGGTGGTGTCGTGCCCGCGGTGGCGGCCGGATCCCGCCGACCTCCGCGACGGCCCTCCCGCCGAGGTGGACGCGTTCGGCGGCGTCGGGCGCAAGCCGTAGCGCTCAGGCGCCCAGCTCGCGCGGCGGGATGGTCGCGCTCGCCAGGCTGCCCTTGCCGGGCTGGATGACCAGGGTGAACTGACCGCCGAGCTCCTCGTCGACCAGCGCGCGCACCAGGCGGAGGCCGAGGCCGCCGGGGCGGCTCACCTCGAGGTCCGGCTCGCCGTCGGCGGCGCCGCCGCCGTCGTCGGCCACCTCCAGGACGGTGGGGCGGCCGTCGCCGCCGCGCAGGGTCACGGTCACCTTTCCCGGGCGGCCGCCGAGGCCGTGCTCGATCGAGTTCTGCACCAGCTCGCTGAGGACCACCGCCAGGGGCGTGGCCACGGCCGCGTCGACCCGCACCGAGCCGGCGGCGAGCGTGATGCGCACGTCCTCCCGCCCGACCGAGCTCTCCAGCATGCGCACCACCCGGCGGGCCACGTCGGCCATGTCCACCGCGCCCTCGAACTCCTCGGTCAGGGTCTCGTGGACCAGCGCGATCGCCGCGATGCGGCGCACCGACTCCTCGATGGCCGATACCGCCATGGGATGGTCGCCGAGCCGGCGGACCTGCAGGCGCAGCAGCGAGGCGACCGTCTGCAGGTTGTTCTTGACCCGGTGGTGGACCTCGCGGATGGTCGCCTCGCGCTGCGAGATGAGCCGGTCCCTGCCGCGCAGCTCGGTCACGTCGCGGCAGAGCGCCAGCGCGCCGCGCCGCCGCCCGGCGGCGCGCAGCAGCGGCACCACCCGCACGTGGGTGACCGCGCCGTCGGCCTCTACGTCGGCCTCGACCGGCCGCCGGCCCGCCATCGCCTGGGCGACCAGCACGCCGACGCGGCCGGGGACCGGCTGGCCGAGCGGCAGCGCGTTGACCCCCATGCGCCGGAACGCCGAGGTGGCGTTCGGGCTGGCGAACTCGACCCTGGCGCTGGCGTCGAGCACCACCAGGCCGTCCCCGACCCGCGGCGAGGAGACCTGCTCCTGGTCCTCCTGGAACGGGAACAGGCCGCGGGCGACCATCTCCTGCATGGCGTCGGCGGCGTTCAGGTAGGCCGACTCCAGCCGGCCGGTGGGCCGGTCGGGCAGCTCGGCCGACTCCACGCACAGCACCGCCGCCACCTCGCCCTGGTGGCGCACTGGCACGGCCTCGACCCGCACCGCCTCGGCGTCGATGAACACCGGCTGCTCGGAGCGCACCCGCCGTCCCTCACGCCAGGCCCGCTCCACGTAGGGCTGCCAGCCCGGCTCGACCACGTCCCCGACCAGGTCGGTCGGGTACAGCGTCCGGGCGGTGTAGGGGCGCAGCTGGCCGACGATCTGGAACTCCTCGGTCCCCTCCACCGGCACGAACAGCAGCAGGTCGGCAAAGGACAGGTCGGCGATCAGCTGCCACGCGCCCATCAGCGCGTGCAGGTGCCCGGCTGCCGCCGGGGTGAGGCGGCGCCGGCGCGGCGTCGGCGCGTGGGCCGGCTGGGCGGTCTGCATCGATGCCACCAGCCTAACCGTCGCGCGCCGGCGCCGCCGAACCGTCAGCGCGCGACCCTGACCAGGCCGCGCATCCCGTAGGCGTAGTGGCCGGGCAGGTGGCAGGCGTACTCGAGCTCGGTGGGCGCGGCGACGTTGAAGCTGACCGTGGTGGAGCGCTCCTGCCCGGCCGGGACCGAGACCTCCCCCGGGGCGTTGTGGTAGCGCTGCGTGCCGTGCTCGTGGAGCTGGTGGACGGCCTTGCCGCCGAGGATGAACTCGTGGTCGATCGGGTCGGTGTTGCGCAGCACGAAGCGGACGGTGCTGCCCGGCGCGACGGTGACGAGCGCCGGCTGGAAGCGCGAGTGGTGGATGGTGACCACCACCGTGCGGACGCGCGGGTCCGCGCCGGCCCGGTGCACCCCCACCCAGGCCAGCGCCGCCGCAACCAGCAGGACCGCGGCCGTGGCCAGCAGCGCCCGGCGTCCGGGCCGCCGGGGCCTCATGGCCGCCGGCGGAGCGGGCGTGGCGGCCTGGGTGGCCGGGAGTCCCAGGTGGATGGTCATCGCGGTGTCCCAGCGCGGCGGCCGGCTCGCTGCAGCGAGCCGACGGCGAGGATGAGCCCGCCGCCGGCGGCGAGCGCGACCACGAGCCACGGCCACAGGGATGCCACCCGGGCGGCCAAGGGCCGCGGGGCCACGTACGTCTCGCCCGGAGCGACCAGGCCGGCGGCGACCGGGGAGGGGGTGTGGCGGCCGCTGGCGTCGATCGCCAGGTCGTAGGTGAGCGCGCCGGCCGTGGTGTCGACGCGGAGGTAGGAGAGGTGCATGCCGCTGGCGGGCATCCAGCCCATGTTCTCGTCCCTGCGCAGGTCGTCGAGCAGGAGGCTGGAGGCGGGGCGGCTCTGCTCGAGCGAGACCCCGGCGTGCCCGGGCGCGACCGGGCGCGGCAGCAGCGCCGGGCGCCGCTCGGTCAGCAGGTAGACGTCGGCGTCGATGCGCTCGCCCGGCCGGTGGCCGAGGCCGAGGATGCGCAGCGGCACCCAGGGGTTGGCGGTGGGGATGGTGAGCTGGATCGGGGTGCCGTCGCCGAGCTGCTGACCGCGCTTGGCCGCGGCGCGGGCGTCGAAGCTGGCGGCCATGAACACACGGCTGCGGGCGGCGTAGAAGTCGAGCACCTCCGGCGCGTCGACCGAGAGGTCGAAGCCCTGCTTGCGCGCCCAGGCGCCGACCGCGGCGCCGCCGCCGCGGACGATGGTGACGTCGAGGGCGTCGATGCGGGTGTGGCGCAGCACCTCGACGCTGTCGGCGCTGGCCGCGGCCTTGAGGGAGGTGCCGGCGAACTGCTCCACCGGCTGGGTCTCGCGCGCCAGGCGCTGCAGCGCCCACTCGCCGCCCTTGCGCACGTCGGTGGGGACGCCGGGCAGCGGGATCACCGAGCCGAACTTGGCGCCGCCGCCGGCGAACGAGAACGAGGTGAGGTAGTGCTCCTGGCCGTCGACGTAGGCGGCCAGGGTGGCGGTGCGCAGCAGCCGCACCGTGCCGCCCTTGCCCACCAGGCCGGCGCAGGCCAGCGCCGGGCCGGCCGCCAACCCGGCGAGGATCACCAGGGCCGCCAGCAGGCTGATCGAAGCTCGTGCCGTGCGCCGCGCCATCCCACACCCCCGTGGGTGATCGGCCCCGAAGGGCATCCGTCTGACGCGGACTTGGACGGGCCGGAAGGCCGCGCGGTTCCCGGGTAGGGGGGCGTATGGCCGATCTGGCCAGGCGCCCGCGGGCGCCTGGTACGTTTCGTTGACGTAACGGCCCTGGCGGCCGTACCTTGTGCGCACGGATGAGCAACGGCGCTCGCAAGGCGGGCGCCGTTGATCGTGTCCGGGGGACATCGTGGTCCCCCCTCGCCCCTCCCTACGGCGCCTTGGTGCAGTACGACCATGCGATCGGAGGCGAAGATGGGCGCTACCCCCCGCCTGTTCGACGCGCGCCGTGACGAGCGCGACGCCTGCGGCATCGGTTTCGTGGCGGACCTTGCCGGCCGCCCGAGCCGGGAGATCGTCGACCACGCCCTGGTGGGCCTGCAGCGCCTCCGGCACCGCGGGGCGATCGCCGCCGACGCCCGCACCGGTGACGGCGGCGGCCTGCTGCTGCCGCTCGACCGGGACTGGCTGGCGCTGCCCGGCGAGGACCGCGCCCGCCTCGGCGTGGCCATGGCGTTCCTGCCCAGGGCCGGCGGGCCGGCCGCGGCCGCCCGCGCCGCGGTCGCCGACGCCCTCGCCGCCGAGGGCCTCACCCTGCTGCGCTGGCGCGAGGTACCGGTCGCGCCGGACGCCCTCGGCGAGCACGCCCGCGCCACCGCCCCCCGCATCGAGCAGGCCGTCTTCCTCACCCCAACGCCCGCGGACGGCGAGGACGCCGAGCGGCGCTGCTTCCGCGCCGGGCGGAGGGCGACGCGCCGCGGCGTGCCCGGCCTGTACCTGGCGTCGTGTTCCACCAGGACGGTCACCTACAAGGCGCTGTGCGCCGCCGACCAGCTCGCGGTCTTCTACCCCGACCTGGCCGACCCGGCGCTCACGGCGCCGTTCGTCATCTTCCACCAGCGCTACTCGACCAACACCACGCCGTCGTGGGAGCGCGCCCAGCCGTTCCGCTTCCTCTGCCACAACGGCGAGATCAACACCCTGGCCGGCAACCGGGCCTGGATGCGGGCGCGCGAGGGCCACCTGGGCACGGTGGCGGCGGGGCTGGGCGACGAGGAGCTGCTGCGCCCGGTGCTCGACGGCGACGGGTCGGACTCGGCCATGCTCGACAACGCCGTCGAGCTGCTGGTCCGGGGCGGCCGCGACCTCTGCCACGCGCTCGCCATGCTGCAGCCCGCCGCGGTCGAGCAGGATCCGGAGGCAGATCCGAGGTTGCGCGACTTCTACCGCTACCACGCCTGCCTGACCGAGCCGTGGGACGGCCCGGCCGGGCTGGTGTTCACCGACGGCGTCCAGGTCGGCGCGGCGCTCGACCGCAACGGCCTGCGGCCGCTGCGCTACGAGGTCTGCGAGGACGGGCTGGTGGTCTGCGCCTCGGAGGCCGGCCCGGTCGACACCGACGGGCACGGCCGCGTGCGCCGCGGGCGCCTCGGGCCCGGGCAGATGCTCTGCGTCGACCCGGAGCGCGGCCTGCTGGAGGACGCCGCCATCAAGGACGGGCTGGCCAGGGCGCGGCCGTGGAGCGAGTGGGTGGGCGCGCGCCTGCGCCCGGCGACCCAGGGCGCGCCGCTGCCGGCGCCCGAGCGGGACCTGACCGTGGCGCAGGCCACCTTCGGCTTCACCCGCGAGCTGATCGGCAGCGTGCTGCGGCCGATGGCGACCGGCGGCAAGGAGCCGACCGCCTCCATGGGCGACGACACCCCGCCGCCGGTGCTCGGCCTCTCCGTCCGGCCGGTCTCCCACTACCTGCGGCAGCGCTTCGCCCAGGTGACCAACCCGCCGATCGACCACCTGCGCGAGCGCCACGTGCTCTCCAACCGCACCCTGCTCGGCGCGCGCGCGCCGCTGCTCACCGAGGCGCCCGAGGCCGCCTGCCTGGTCGAGCTGCAGAGCTTCACGCTCACCCCCGACGGCCTCACCGGCCTGCTCGACCCGCGGCTCGGCCTCGACGCGGCGGTGCTCGACGCGACCTGGCCGGCGTCGGAGGGCGAGGCCGGGCTGCGGGCCGCCTGCCGGCGCCTGGCCGACGAGGCCGAGGCGGCGGTGCGCGGCGGCGCCACCCTGCTGGTCGTCTCCGACCTGGGGCCGTCCCCGGTGGACGGCGCGGTGGCCCACGGCCGCGCTCCGGTGCCGGCGCTGCTGGCGGTCGGGGCGGTGCAGCAGCGGCTGCTGTGTGCCGGGCTGGCCACCCGTGCCGGGCTGGTGGCCGCGACCGGTGAGCCCTGCGACGCGCAGCTGGCGGCCTGCCTGCTCGGCTACGGCGCCGACGCGATCTGCCCCGGCCTCAGCCTGGCGACCGTCGCCGGGCTGGTCGACGGCGACCCTGCCGGGGCGCAGACCCGCTACCTGCACGCCCTCGAGGAGGGCGTGTTCAAGGTGATGTCCCGCATGGGCATCTCCACCCTCGACGCCTACCGCGGGGCGCAGCTGTTCCAGGCGGTCGGGCTGGACGCCGAGGTGGTCGAGACGTGCCTGGCGGGCACGCCGTCGCCGCTCGGCGGGATCGGCTTCGACGAGCTCGCCGCCGACGTGCTGGGCCGCTGGCGGGCGGGGCGGGCCGAAGCCGCCAGCCTGGACAACCCCGGGTGGTTCAAGCACCGCCCCAAGGGCGAGTACCACGCCACCAACCCGGAGGTGATGCAGGCGCTGCACTTCGCCGTCGGCGAGGACGGCGGCGAGGTGGGCGGCTCCAAGCGCGTCGCGCACCTGTTGCAGCAGGCCGTCAAGGGCGGCCGCTGGGAGCGCTACCAGCACTTCGCCCGGCTGGTCAACGAGCGGCCGCCGGCCGCGCTGCGGGACCTGCTGGAGATGGTGCCGGCCGGCGAGCCCGTCCCGCTCGACGAGGTCGAGCCGGCCGAGGCGGTGCTGCGCCGCTTCTCCACCGCGGCGATGAGCCACGGGGCGCTCTCGGCCGAGGCCCACGAGACCCTCTCGGTGGCGCTCAACCGGCTCGGCGGCCGCGGCAACTCCGGCGAGGGCGGCGAGGACCCGTCCCGTTTCGGCAACGAGCGCAATTCCGCCATCAAGCAGGTCGCCTCCGGCCGCTTCGGGGTCACCCCCGAGTACCTGGCCAGCGCGGTCGAGCTGCAGATCAAGATGGCGCAGGGCTCCAAGCCCGGCGAGGGCGGCCAGCTCCCCGGCCACAAGGTCAGCGCGGAGATCGCCCGGCTGCGCCACACCCAGCCGGGGGTGGCGCTGATCTCGCCGCCGCCGCACCACGACATCTACTCCATCGAGGACCTCGCCCAGCTCGTCTACGACCTCAAGCAGGCCAACCCCGACGCGGAGGTGAGCGTCAAGCTGGTGGCGGAGGCGGGCGTCGGCACCGTCGCCGCCGGCGTGGCCAAGGCCCTCGCCGAGATCGTGCAGGTCTCCGGGTCGGACGGCGGCACCGGGGCGAGCCCGCTGTCCTCCATCAAGCACGCCGGCGCGCCCTGGGAGCTGGGCCTGGCCGAGACGCAGCAGGCGCTGCGCGCCAGCGGCCTGCGCGGCAGGGTCCGGGTGCGGGTCGACGGCGGCTTCAAGACCGGCCGTGACGTGGTGCTCGCGGCCCTGCTCGGCGCGGACGAGTACGGCTTCGGCACCGCCGCGCTGCTGGCCGAGGGCTGCCTCATGGTGCGCACCTGCCACCAGGACAACTGCCCCGTCGGGATCGCCACCCAGCGGCCCGAGCTGCGCGCCAAGTTCGCCGGCACGCCCGAGATGGTGATGCGCTACCTCGAGTACGTCGCGCGCGAGGTGCGCGAGCTGCTGGCCGGGCTCGGCCTGCGCTCGCTCGACGAGGCGATCGGCCGGGTCGAGCTGCTGCGCCAGCGGGCGCCCAGCGGCGGCCGCGGCGACCGGCTCGACCTGACGCCGCTGCTGGATCCCGGCGCGCCGGACGGCGTCGCGCGGCGCTTCACCGCCGCCGAGCCAGCCGTGCAGCGCCCCCGCTCGGACCTCGGCGACCAGGTCTTCGCCGCCGTCATGCCCGGGCTGGTCGCCGGCGACCTGGTCCACGCGAGCTACCGGATCAGCAGCACCGACCGGACGGTCGGGGCGCGCCTCGGCGTTGCCGTCGGCGCCCGCTGGGGCTCGCGCCCGCCGGCCGGACGCGCCAGGGTCGAGTTCGAGGGGGTGGCCGGGCAGAGCTTCGGCGCGTTCCTCGCCCCCGGCATCGACTTCCGCCTCACCGGGCCGGCCAACGACTACGTCGGCAAGGGCATGGGCGGCGGGCGCATCGTCATCCGCCCGCCTGCCGGCGACGCCGGCTCGCCCGTGCTGGTCGGCAACACCGTCCTGTACGGCGCGACCAGGGGGGAGCTGTTCTGCGCCGGGCGTGCCGGCGAGCGCTTCGCGGTGCGCAACTCCGGCGCCACCGCGGTGGTGGAGGGCGCCGGCGACCACTGCGCCGAGTACATGACCGGCGGCACGGTGATCGTGCTCGGCCCGGTCGGCCGCAACGTCGGGGCCGGCATGACCGGCGGCGAGCTGTTCCTCCTCGACCCCGCCGGCGAGGCCCTCGGGCGCGTCAACCAGGAGCTGGTGATGGCCGCCCAGCCCGACGAGATCGAGCTGGTCTTCCTGCGCGAGCTGGTCTCGGCGCACGCCGAGCTGACCGGCTCGGCGGTCGCCGCCGCGCTGCTGGAGGACTGGGAGCAGGCCGTCGCCGCCTTCTGGCGGGTGGCACCACGCGCCGAGGTCGCCGTCATCGAGCGCGCCCACGAGGGCACGGGGGCCTGAGGGCCGAATCCAGGTGGACACGCGGGCGCCCGGGCGTCGATCCTAGCTGCCCCGGGGCGGGTAACCTCGGGAGGCAGCAGCGCGACCGACGGTGAACGCAGAAGGGGAGCAGATGGCACGGGTGCTCGTGGCGGAGGACGAGGTCCTGATCAGGGTGGACATCGTCGAGACCCTGGAGGAGGGCGGCCACACCGTCGTGGGCGAGGCGGGCGACGGCGAGCAGGCGCTGCAGCTCGCCCGCGAGCTGGCCCCCGAGCTCGTGATCATGGACGTGAAGATGCCCAAGATGGACGGGGTCGAGGCGGCCACCCGGATCGTCGAGGAGGGCTCCGGCGCGGTGCTGGTGCTGACCGCCTTCTCCGACAAGGAGCTGGTCGAGCGCGCGGCCGAGGCCGGCTCGATCGGGTACCTGGTCAAGCCCTTCCAGCCGCCGCAGCTGCTCGCCGCCGTGCAGGTCGCCCTCGCCCGCGCGGCCGAGCGCCGCGACCTCAAGGAGTCGGTCCAGGACCTGGAGGCCAAGCTGGCGGCGCGCAAGGTGATCGAGCGCGCCAAGGGCAAGCTGATGGAGCAGTTCGGCCTCACCGAGGAGCAGGCCTTCGTGCGCATGCGCCGCGCCGCGATGGACCGCCAGCTCCCCCTCGCCGAGATCGCCCGCCGCGTGCTCGAGTCGACCACCCAGTCGCAGCCGCAGGCCCCGCCCCGGCCGTCCGGCCCGGCGCAGCGCTGACGTCGGCGGATCGGCGCGGTCGCGCGCAAATCCGCGCCGACGGCGAAAATGCTGGCATGAACCCCAGGATCGCTCGCCGCCTGGCCGCCGCCGCGGTCGCCGTGCCGCTGCTGGCAGCCTGCTCCGGCAAGCCGGAGCCGCCGCCCCAGGCCGCCGCGCCGGCCGCCCCGACCACCACCACCGCACCGCCCGCCACGGCCGAGCCGGCGGCCGCGCCGCTCTCCAGGGTCCGCCTGAGACTCCAGCGCGTCGCCACCGCCGAGGAGCCGGTCTCGATGGCCGCGCCAGCCGGCGACAGGACCATCTACCTGGTCGAGAAGGTCGGCCGGGTGCGCGCCATGCGCAACGGGCGGCTGGACCCGACGCCGGTGCTCGACATCACCGGCCAGGTCGCGCTCGGCGGCGAGCAGGGCCTGCTCGGCCTCGCCTTCTCGCTCGACCGCCGCTTCCTGTACGTGTACTACACCGACGTCGGCGGCGACGTCCGCATCGTCGAGTACGCCATGCGCGGCGGCCGTGCCGACAAGGGCTCGCGGCGGGAGCTGCTCTCCGTCGAGCACAGCCAGTTCGGCAACCACAACGGCGGCCAGCTGCAGATGGCCCGCGACGGGACCCTGTGGGCCGGGATCGGCGACGGCGGCAGCGCCGGCGACCCGCCCGGCAACGGCCAGAACCTCGGCGTCCTGCTCGGCAAGATCATCCGCATCGACCCACGCCCCGGCGGCGGCCGGCCGTACCGCATCCCGGCGGACAACCCCTTCGCCCACCGGCCCGGCGCGCGCCCGGAGATCTGGGCGTACGGGCTGCGCAACCCGTGGCGCTTCTCGTTCGACCCGGCCAACAACGACCTCTGGATCGGCGACGTCGGCCAGGGCACCTGGGAGGAGGTCGACCACGCCCCCGGCTCCGCCGGCGGGCGCAACTACGGCTGGAGCCAGCGCGAGGGCACCCACGAGTTCAAGGGCGCGCGGCCTGCGGGCGCGGTCGACCCGGTGCTCGAGTACGAGCACGCCGGCGGCGCCTGCTCGATCACCGGCGGCGTCGTCTACCGCGGCTCGGCGATCCCCGCCCTGCGCGGCGCCTACCTGTACGGCGACTACTGCGCCGGCTGGATCATGGGGCTGCGACTGCGCGGCGACAAGGTGGTCGACCACCGCGACTTCGACCTGCACGTGGAGGGGATCGCCTCCTTCGGGACCGACCAGGCCGGCGAGGTGTACGCGCTGTCGCTGGGCGGCGAGGTCTTCCGCCTCGCCGCCGCCTGAGCCTCGGCTCAGGCCGCCTCGCGGACCAGCAGGGCGGCGCCGAGGGCGCCGGCCAGGTCGCCGAGGGCCGAGGTGACCACCTGCAGCGGCGACGGCCGCACGAACAGGTGCGGCACCATCGCCGTCTCCACCCGGCGCACGAACCCCTCGCCGAGCCGGTCGCCGAGGCCGCCGCCGATCAGCACCGCCTGCACGTCCAGCAGGTTGACGGCCGAGGCGATGCCGCCGCCGAGGGCCTTCACCGCACCCTCGATCAGCTCGTGGGCGAGCGGGTCGCCGGCCTCCAGCGCGGTGGCGAACACGCCGCTGGTCATCCGGGGCCGGCCGGCCCGCTGCTGGATGGCGAGCAGCTCGGTGGGGCGGCCGGCGGCCGCGGCGGCGCGGGCGACCCGCTCCATCGCGACCCGGCCGGCGTAGGCCTCCACGCAGCCGCGCCGGCCGCAGGGGCACAGCTCGCCGTCGAGCACGACCACCGTGTGGCCGATCTCTCCCGCCGCGCCGTGCGGCCCCCGGCGCAGCTGCCCGTCGAGGATCAGCCCGGCGCCGACGCCGGAGCCGACGAACACCACCAGCAGGTCGTCGAAGGCGCGGCCGCCGCCGAGCCGGTGCTCGGCGAGCGCGCTCGCGTTGACGTCGTTGTCGACCACCACGTCGTCGAGCTGCAGCTCGCGGGCGACCAGCTTGCCGAGGGGCACCGGGTCGTCGAAGCCGGGGAGGTTGGCCGCCCCATGGACGGTGCCCGGCTCGCCCTCCACCCGGCCCGGGCTGCCGACGCCGACGCCGGCGAGCTTGTCCGCCGCCACCTTGGCGTCCTTGGCGGCCGCCTTGACGACGTCGGCGATCGCCTCGACCACCGCGTCCGGGCCGCCCTTGGTCGGCGTCCTGGTCCGCGCCTGCCCGATGACGCTCGCGTCGTCGTCGATCACGACGCCCTGGACCTTGGTGCCGCCCAGGTCCACTCCCGCTGCCGGTCTCATGGGTCGATCCTTCCGAACCCTGCCCGGCCCGTCAATCCGGATGCACGCGATGACGCCGGACCTCGTACTGTGGGAGGGGGACGGGGCTTGCGCATCCTCCGATCGGTGGATGCGCAAATCGGTGCGTCGGCGGACGAATCGTGTCCCGCCTGGCGCCTACCCTTTCCCAGGCCACTCCAACGGGCCGACCGGGAGTCTTGTGAAGGAGACGATGTTGAGCCCATCGCTGATCGACAACCAGCGCACCCGCCTGGCCGCCAGGGCGGTCGACCTGGTCAAGGTGTACGGGCACGGCGACACGGCGGTGCGGGCGCTCGACGGCGTCTCCGTGGACCTGCCCGCCGGCCAGTTCACCGCGATCATGGGGCCGTCCGGCTCGGGCAAGTCGACCCTGATGCACTGCCTCGCCGGCCTCGACCGCATCACCAGCGGGCAGGTGCTCATCGGCGAGACCGACATCTCCAAGCTCCACGACAAGCAGCTCACCCTGCTCCGCCGCGACAAGGTCGGCTTCATCTTCCAGGCCTACAACCTGCTGCCGACCCTGACCGCCGCGGAGAACATCGAGCTGCCGATCGCGATCGCCGGCCGCAAGCCCGACCGCAAGTGGCTCGACACGGTGATCGACGCCGTCGGGCTGCGCTCGCGCCTCGCCCACAAGCCCGCCGAGCTGTCCGGCGGGCAGCAGCAGCGCGTCGCCGGCGCCAGGGCGCTCGCCTCACGGCCGGAGATCGTCTTCGCCGACGAGCCCACCGGCAACCTCGACTCGGCGGCCAGCGCGGAGATGCTCGGCTTCATGCGCCGCTCGGTCGACGAGTACGGCCAGACGATCGTGATGGTCACCCACGACCCCAACGCGGCCGGGTACTCCGACATGGTGCTGTTCCTCTCGGACGGCCGCATCGTCGACGAGATCGCCAACCCGACCGCCGAGAAGGTGCTCGACCTGATGAAGCGGCTGGGAGGCTGAGCGGGATGCTCAACGCCACCCTCAAGGGGCTCGCCGCCCACAAGCTGCGCCTGGCCCTGACGGCCCTGGCGATCGTGCTGGGGGTCAGCTTCGTCTCCGGCACCTACGTGCTCACCGACACCATCTCCAAGACCTTCGACGAGCTGTTCCAGAACGTCACCCAGAACGTCGACGTGATCGTCCGCTCCAAGGACACCATCTCCAGCGGCCAGGGCGACGAGCTGCGCGAGCCGATGCCCGCCAGCCTCGCCCAGCAGATCGCCAAGGTGGACGGCGTCAAGGCCGTCGAGGGCGGGGTCAGCGGCTTCGCCCAGTTCGTGAAGAAGGACGGCAAGCCGGTCACCACCGGTGGCGCGCCGACCCTCGGCGTCTCCTTCGGCCGTACGCCCGAGCTGAACAACCCCTACCTGCGCAGCGGCCGCATGCCGACCGCCTCCAACGAGGTGGTCATGGACGTCCGCACCGCCCGCAAGTACGGCTTCTCGGTCGGCGACCGGGTCAAGGTGCTGCTGCAGGGTGGTGCCAGGGAGTTCGACCTGGTCGGCCTGATCGGCTTCGGCAGCGCCGACAACCTCGCGGGGGCGACCCTGGCCGGATTCGACGTGGCCACCGCCCAGCAGGTGTTCGACAAGAAGGGCAGGTACGACGAGATCAACGTGCTCGGCAACGGCGGCGTCGGGCAGGCCGAGCTGCGCGACCGGGTGAGGACCGCCCTCGGCGACCCCCGCTACGAAGTCCTCACCAGGGGGGAGTACGCCGACCAGAGCGCCAAGAGCATCTCGGACACGATCGGCCGCTTCCTCGGCACCGCCCTGCTCGCCTTCGCCGGCGTCGCCCTGCTGGTCGGCGCGTTCCTGATCGTCAACACCTTCACCATCGTGCTGGCGCAGCGGACCCGCGAGCTGGCGCTGCTGCGCTGCCTCGGGGCCAGCAGGCGGCAGGTGCTCGGCTCGGTGATGCTGGAGTCGACCGTGGTCGGCGTGCTCGCCTCGCTGGTCGGGCTCGGCCTCGGCGTGGTGGTCGCCATCGGCCTGCGGCGACTGCTTGAGGCGTTCGGCGGCGAGCTGCCGACCACCAGCCTGCAGCTGCTGCCGCGCACGGTGATCGTCTCGCTGGTCGTCGGCGTCGGGATCACCCTGGTCTCGTCGCTGGTGCCGGCGCTCAAGGCGACCAGGGTGCCGCCGGTGGCCGCCCTACGCGAGGAGGCCGTGGTCGCGCCGCGGCGCTTCGGCCCCCTGCGCACCGTGTTCGGGCTGCTGGTCACGGCCGTCGGGGCGGCGCTGCTCTCGGTCGGGCTCTTCCGCCACGTCGGCAACCGCCTGGCCAACCTCGCCGCCGGCGCGGTGATCATCTTCCTCGGCGTGGCCGTGCTCAGCCCGCTGTTCACCAGGCCGCTCGCCCGGCTGATCGGCTGGCCGATCGCCGCCGCCTTCCGCGAGCCGGGCAAGCTGGCCAGGCAGAACGCGATGCGCAACCCGCGCCGCACCGCCTCGACGGCGGCGGCGCTGATGATCGGGCTCGCGCTGGTCACCTTCGTGAGCATCTTCGCCGACTCGATCAAGACCTCGACCACCGGCATCCTCGACAAGTCCGTCGCCGCCGACTACATCCTCAGCACCCAGCAGTTCCAGCCGTTCAGCCCCGAGCTGGCCAAGAAGCTGGCCACCCAGCCGCAGGTGGACGCCGTGGCCGCCGTGCGCGTCGGCCCCTGGAAGCTGCACGGCAAGACCAAGCAGGTGATGGCCACCGACCCGGTCGCCTACGACAAGGCGGTGCGCACCGAGACGACCGCCGGGGCGATCACCGACCTCGCCGGCGGCGGGCTGGCGGTGAAGGAGTCGGTGGCCAAGTCCGAGGGCTGGAAGGTGGGCGACACCGTCCCGATGGAGTTCCTCGGGCGCGGCGTCCAGCAGGTGCCGCTCAAGGCCATCTACAAGGACAACGGCATCAACCCGGACTTCCTCCTGTCCCTGGCCGACTACCAGCGCTTCTATACCACCCAGGCGGACCAGCAGGTGCTGGTGCGCGCCAAGCCGGGCGTCGCCCCGGCCGACTCGCGGGCGGCGATCGAGCGGGTGCTCGTCGACTTCCCCAACGTGCAGGTGCGCGACCAGGCCGAGTTCAAGGCCGAGCAGGCCAAGCAGATCAACCAGCTGCTCGGGCTCGTCTCCGCCCTGCTCGGCCTCGCCATCGTGATCGCGCTGTTCGGCATCGTGAACACCCTGGCACTCTCGATCTTCGAGCGGATCCGCGAGCTCGGCCTGCTGCGCGCCATCGGCGCCACCCGCGGGCAGCTGCGGCGCATGATCCGCTGGGAGGCGGTGATCATCGCCGTGCTCGGCGCGGTGTTCGGGCTGGTTATCGGCTGGTTCTTCGGCTGGGCAGCCATCCGTGCCCTGAAGGAGCAGGGCATCACCGAGTTCAGCATCCCCGGCGCCCAGCTCACCCTCTACGTGGTCGCCGCGGCGGTCGCCGGCATCCTCGCCGCCATCCTCCCCGGCCGCCGCGCCTCCCGGGTCGACATGCTGCGCGCGATCACCACGGAATAACGCACGCCCACGGCCTTGCCACGGCCCTGCGGTCCCGGAGCACCCGGGGCCGCGCGCCGTGGGCGTGCGTTGCCAATAAATCGCCGGCCCCTAGGGCCGGCTCCGAGCACTGGCCGTTCCAGCGCCGTGCCAGTGCCGTGCCAGGCCACGCTGCGATCCTGCGCAGCTATAGGGCAGGCACGGACCCTGTGGATCACCGGGCTCCCCCCGTGGCCACACGGAGGACCCGTGCCTGCCCTACCATCGTCCACCATGAGCATGTCCGAGCTCCGCAGGGAGTACGGCGCGGCCGGGCTCGACCGGGCCGGCCTCGACGACGACCCGGTGGTGCAGTTCGGGCGCTGGTTCGAGCAGGCGACCGCGGCCGACCTGGTCGAGCCGAACGCGATGACGCTCGCCACCACCTCGCCGGACGGCCGGCCGTCGGCCCGGGTGGTGCTGCTCAAGGGGTTCGGCCCCGACGGCTTCGTCTTCTACAGCAACTACGCCAGCCGCAAGGGCGCGGAGCTGGCCGCCAACCCCCACGCCGCGCTGGTGTTCTGGTGGCCGCCGCTGGAGCGGCAGGTGCGGATCGAGGGCCGGGTGGGGCGCACCAGCCGCGAGGAGTCGGAGGCCTACTGGCGCTCCCGGCCGCTGGGCAGCCGGCTGTCAGCCCTCGCCTCCGCCCAGAGCCGCGCGATCGCCGGCCGCGAGGAGCTCACCAGGCGGGTGGAGCAACTCGCCGAGCGCCACCGCGACGGCGACGTGCCCCTGCCCGAGGCCTGGGGCGGCTACCGCCTGGTGCCCGACGCCTTCGAGTTCTGGCAGGGACGGTCCGACCGCCTCCACGACCGCTTCCGCTACACCCGCCGCGAGGCGCCACCCGGCTGGCTGGTGGAGCGGCTCTCGCCGTGAGAAAGGGGGCAGCCCCGCCGTGGCGGGGCTGCCCGTGGTCGCACGAGGGTCAGCTGGCGATCACCACCGGCACCACCTTGTGGCCGCTGACGATCTGGGGCAGGAAGCGGACCGCCTTGGTGCTCACCCGCCTGGGGCTCGCCCGCGTCGGGTTGAGCACCAGGGTCGCGTTGAGCTGGTCGTTGCGGGGCTTGGCGGAGAGCTTGGAGAGCAGCGCGCCGAGATCCTTGACGCCTCCGGAGGAGGCGCAGGCGGCTGGGTCGAACAGGCAGAAGAAGGTGTCGTCGTTGAAGTCGGTGAGGCCGCCGACGACGTCGAAGGAGCCGCGGGCGCCGCGCTTGTCACGAGGGATCTTGTAGGCCAGGTCGAGGTTGAGCAGCGGCAGGCGGTCCCGGTAGGAGCCGATCACGACGCGGACCTGCAGCACCCCGTTGGCCCTGGCGCGGATCGGGTGCGTGGAGTTCACGTCGACGAAGCGGTTCGGCCCCACCTTCTGCTGAACCTTGTTGATCTGGTACTGCTGGAAGCGCTCGGTTGCCGTGGCGCTCTGGGTGACGCTGGTGAAGCGCACGTCGGTGAAGGGGTTCTGGTCGATGATCGAGAGATCGACCAGCATCTCGAAGATCGCCTCGAAGCTGACGTCGAACTGCGAGGCGAAGCGGTTGGTGCGGCGCAGCACGAAGGGCGTGCCGGAGGCCGTCCGGCCGCTGGCGGTGAACGAGACCAGCGCGGTGCCATCGCCGATCCGCTGCGTCACCCGGTCGAGGTTGGCGAGCAGGTGGCTGGTGGCCACGCCGGACACGAACTCGCTGCGGTTGACCACGGTGGTGCCGTTCCGCGACCCGCCGATCGCGGGGGCGGTGACGGTCGAGGTGACCGGGATGGGCACGGGCGCGGCGCCGAGCTTGGACCGGATGCCGGCCAGCCGGTCCTGGTCGAGCAGGCCGGCCACGCCGCCGAGG
>DASUZB010000114.1:0-9420 GCA_036377075.1 Actinomycetes bacterium
GCTTCCCCCGTCGCTCCGTCGTCGCCAGGGGCTCTCCGTCGCTCCTGAAGTCCAGCCAGCGCGCGGCTCCGGCCCACCTCCCTAAACCCAATGCCCTGCGGCCCCTTCGTCGCTCCTCAGTCAGTCCAGCGCGGGGCTCCGGCCCGCCTCCCTAGACCCGGCGCGTGGGGGAGCATATGCCGCGCCGTCAGGCGACCGCGCCCCAGTGGAGCGCGACGATGCCGCCGGAGAGGTCGCGCCAGCGCACCCGCTCGAAGCCGGCCTCGGTGAGCCAGCGGGCCAGGCCCTCCTGGTCCGGCCAGGCGCCGATGGAGCGGGCCAGGTACTCGTAGGCCTCCGGGTCGGAGGCGAGCCGGCGCGCCGCCAGCGGCATCAGCCGGGTCAGGTAGCGGCGGTACACCTGCCGCAGCAGCGGCACGGTCGGGTGGGAGAACTCGCACACCACCAGCCGCCCCCCCGGGCGCAGCACGCGGCGGAACTCCAGCAGGCCGACCGCCGGCTCGGGCAGGTTGCGCAGGCCGAAGGCGATGGTGACGACGTCGACCGAGGCGTCGGCGAGCGGCAGCCGCAGCGCGTCGGCCACCCCGAACCAGGGCTGCGGCCCGGCTCCCTGGGCCGCGCGGCGCACCATCTCCCAGGAGAAGTCCAGGCCGAGCACCCGCGCGCCCGGCGCGAGCCGGGCCAGGTCCGCGGCGAGCAGGCCGGTGCCACAGGCCAGGTCGACCGCCAGCTCGCCGCCCGCCAGCCCGGTCGCCTGCGCCGCGGCGCGGCGCCAGAGGCGGTCCTGGCCCAGCGAGAAGACCGTGTTGGCCAGGTCGTAGCGGGGCGCGACGCGGTCGAACATGCGGCGCACGCCGGCCGAGGTGCGCTCGGCCGCCGGTGACTGCGCCGCCTCGGTGATCGCCGTCGCCTCCTTGCCGGGACGTTCCGGGCGCGGATGCTAGCAGTCCGGGCCCAGCCGCCGGCCCAGCGCCGGGACCGCTACAGCGTCGGGCCGCGGTGCAGCGGGGTCGACAGCACCACGGCGGTGCGGGTGCGGGCCACCCCGTCGACGTCGCGCAGGCGCTGCAGGACCTCGGAGAGCTCGGCCATCGAGCCGGTCCGCACCACCAGCACGTGGCTCTCCTCGCCGGCCACGGTGTAGGCGGACTCGACGTGCTCGATGCCGGCGAACGCCCGCGCCATCTCGGTGGCGTTGGCGTTGTCGCTCGGCAGCACGCTCACCAGGGCGAGGACGGTGAGGCCGAGGGCGTCCGGGTCCAGCTCGGCGCGGTAGCCGCGGATCACGCCGCGCTGCTCCAGGCGCTGCACGCGGTCGTGGACCGAGGGGGCCGAGAGCCCGACCGCCTTGCCGACCTCGGTATAGGTGGCACGAGCGTTGGCCTGTAGCGCGCGCAGGATGGCGCGGTCGGTGTCGTCGAGGGTGGAGCGGAGCACGTCGGGCCCCTCCTTGAGGGGCACCACCTTGCCCGGCGTCCTGCCGCCGGGCGACGACGAGCTGTGCTTCTTGGCCACGCGCACCTCGAAGACCTTCACCTGCCGGCCCGGCGGCGGACGCCGCCGCGAGATGCGGGACCGCAGACGGCAGGACGGCTCACTACCCGCCAGATCGTATGGCGCTGGTGGACGCCGTGTCGACGCCCGGCCGGGGCGGGGCGCGGCGCCCCCGGGCGCCGAGCGCGTTAGGGATCCGTTCGGCAGATGATCGGTCTCGTAGGAATAACATCAGCGTCTACGCGCGTTCTGGCTAATGAATGTCGCTAGGCTGATGTTGTCACCTAATGAACAACGATGAGCCGGAGGGAGGTAGACGGATGATGGTCCCCGTGCTCGACGTGACCACGGATGCCGCCGTGGCCCACATCGACGAGCTGCGCGCCGAGGCGCGTGCGGCCGCGCTGCGCGGCGCCGCCCGCAAGGCCCGCCGTGCCCACCCGCGCACCGCGCGATGAGCTCCCCGAAACCCCCGAGGGGGCCTACAGGAGCGCCGCCGGGCGCGACCCGGCGTCGACGACCCCGAGCCAACAGGCTCGGGGTCGTTTCGTACGGGCCCGGCTACTTGGCGTAGGAGTGGAGCCCGACCACCCAGGTGTTGACCACGTAGAAGTTGACGATGAAGGCGGCCATGCCCACCAGGCTCACCCAGGCGGCGGCGCGGCCGCGCCAGCCGGCGGTGGCGCGGGCGTGGAGGTAGGCCGCGTAGACCACCCAGATGATGAACGACCAGGTCTCCTTCGGGTCCCAGCCCCAGTAGCGGCCCCAGGCGGACTGCGCCCAGATGGCGCCGGCCATGATCGCGAAGGTCCAGATCGGGAAGCCGAAGGCGGTGGTCTTGAAGGCCAGGTCGTCGAGCTTCTCGGCGGAGGGCAGCAGGGCGAGGAACCGCCCGGCCGGGCCGGGCGTAGGCGACGATCCCTGGTCGGCGTCGGGCTCCTCGGTCTCGGTCGCGTAGCTGGCGATCGCCTCGGAGACCTCCACCCGGTCGGCGGTGCGGGCGCCACCGGCCACCAGCGGCGGCCGCGGCGCGGCCGCGCGCCGCTCCGCCCGCTCGGCGACCAGGTACAGGGCGCTGAACATCGAGGCGAGGCAGAGGGTGCCCGAGCCGATGATCGCCGCGACCACGTGGATCTTGATCCAGCCGGAGTTGAGCGCCGGCACCAGCGGCCCGGCGGGCACCCGCAGCGTCAGCGCCGCGGCGGCGATGGCGAGCACCGCGGGCAGCAGCACGAAGGTGCCGAGCGGCCGCACCTCGCGGCGCCGGGCGACCCACACCAGCCAGCCCGTCACGGTGACCGCCGCGATCATCACCGAGTACTCGTACATGTTCCCCCACGGCACCCGGCCGGCCGCCAGCCCGCGGGCGAGGGCGGCGCCGGCGTTGGCGGCGAGCCCGGCGACGGCGACGGCCACGCCGGCACGGCCGCTCCAGCGCACCCGGTAGGCGAGCTCGAAGCCGAGCAGGACGGCGGCGGTCACGTAGCTGATCACCGCCAGCCAGACGAGGGTGTCGGAAAGCTCGGCCAGCCTCGCGGTGGACATCAGTCGCCTCCTGGGAGGGATCGGGTCGCGGACCCGCCAGGCCCCGCCCGCCGCGGCGCCGGCGAGGCGCCGGCCGCCGCAAGGGTAGCGCCGCCGGGGCCGGCCCGCGACCGGTCGAGCGCGCGCTCGACCTCGGCGACGAGCCGCCGGAACTCCTCGGCGAAGGCGGGCTTGCCCTGCAGGGCGAGCCCGGCGAGCTCCACTCGGGAGCCGCCCGGCGCCGGCAGCGCCCGCAGCCAGACGCGGCGGCGGGTGACGTACAGGGACGGCAGCAGGCCGAGCAGGATCAGGCCCGCCGCGGCGGCGACCAGCGGCACGCCGGGGTCGCGCGCGAGCGTCAGCACGCTGTACTGCCTGACCCCGGTGAAGGCGACCGTGCCGAGGCCGCCGGGCAGGCTGGCCCTGCCGCCGAGCGGGATGATCAGCGGCCGGTTGGCGAGCGGCCGCAGCTTGGAGCGGTCGAGGGTGAAGACGCTCTGGGCGCGGTCGGCGCCGAGGTCGCCGGCCCAGGGGAAGACCACCAGCACCGGGTTCACCAGCCTGGGGTCGTTGGCGATGGTGGGCCGGCCGTCGGGGCCCTGGCCGGTCTCCAGCCCGGTGAACATGGTCACGTCGAGCCCCACCTGGGGGTCGAGCATGGGCAGCTTGACCGCGCCGTTGGAGATCTCGGTGGCCGGGTCGCGCAGGGTCAGCAGCGGCCCGTCCTGCGGGGTGAGCATCCTGCCGCCGTGGCCCTTGACGGTGACCTCGACCACCGGGGCGTAGCCGTAGTCGGACTGGAACACCCGCACCCCGTCGACGGTCATCGGCCGGTTGACGCGCACGACCTGGCGTTCCAGCTGGCGCCCGGACTGGTCGAGGGCGACCAGGCTGGCGGCGTACTGGCTGGGGGTGCCGTCGGGGTGGAACGAGTTGGAGAAGTCGTCCAGGCGCAGGGTGAAGCGAGCCAGGTGCTCCGGCCCGAAGAAGCGGCCGGGGCTGAAGGAGTCGTAGTTGACCCTGGCGTTGGCGGCCTCCTCGCCCTCGACCATGGTGATCTGGCCGCGGTAGCCGAAGCCCTTGCCGAGGGCGAGCCCCACCAGCAGCAGCAGGAAGGAGACGTGGAACAGCAGGCTGCCGACCTCGCGCAGGTACCCCTTCTCGCCGGCGACCTCGCCGCCCGGGTGGGCGGCCAGCCGGAAGCGCCGCCCGGCGAGCACCTTCCTGGCGGTCTCGGTCGCCTCCCCGGGCGGGACCGCCGCCGCCAGGGTCGCGTGGTTGTGGTAGCGCTCGAAGCGGGCGGTGGCCCGCGGCGGGCGCGCCCGCAGCATGCGCAGCAGCGCCCTGGTCCGCGGCACCAGGCAGGCCAGCAGCGCGCCGAGCAGCGCCACGTAGATGGCCGAGTACCAGGCCGAGCCGAAGACGTCGAACATGCCGAGGCGGTCCAGCAGCGGCCCGGCCGCCGGGTGGTCGAGCAGGTACTGCTCGACCCGCTGCGGGGAGATGGGACGCTGCGGGAACAGGCTGCCGAAGATCGACGCGGCCGCGATCGCGAACAGCAGCACCAGGGCGGTACGCATCGAGCGGAACTCGCGCCAGGCCTGCCGCAGCAGCTCGCCGAACGCGGGTGCCTGCGGTCCCGGCTCGGGTTCGGGCCGGACGGTTGGCGGCGCCTCGACGGCCAATGGCGGGACCTCAGGGTGGACGGCGGGTCGGATGCTACAGGGGCAGGGCGATCGAGCCGGCCCACACCTGCAGCCGGGTGAGTAAGTCGGCCCACAGGCCGGTGACCAGCAACAGGCCGATCACCACCAGCATGCCGCCACCGGCCAGCTCGAACAAGCGGAAGCGCCGGCGCAGCGAGGAGAAGCGGCCCAGCGCGTGGCGCACCCCGAGCGCGGCGACCAGGAACGGCACGCCGAGCCCGAGGGAGTAGGCGAACAGCAGCACGGCGCCGCGTCCGGCGCCGCCGCCGACCCCGGCGGCGAGGCCGAGCACGGCGCCGAGGGTCGGCCCGATGCACGGCGTCCAGCCGAGCCCGAAGACCATGCCGAGGGGCAGCGCCCCGGCCAGCCCGCCGGGCACCCGGTCCATCCGCAGGCGCCGCTCCCGGTACAGGAACGCCGGCCGCACCACCCCCGCGAGGAACAGGCCCATGACGATCACCAGCACGCCGGCCACCCGCAGGACCACGCCACGGTTGATGCGCAGCCAGTCGGTGAGCGCGCCGAGGGTGGCGCCGAGGGCGACGAACACCAGCGAGAAGCCGACCACGAACAGCAGCGCCCCGAGCACCACGCGGCCGGCGGAGCGGCCGCCCTCGTGCTCCACGTCCTGCCCGGAGGCGCCGGAGACGTAGGAGAGGTAGCCGGGGACCAGCGGCAGCACGCAGGGTGAGGCGAACGAGACGAAGCCGGCCGCCGCCGCCACCAGCATGGCGGCCAGCAGGTTGCCGCCGGTGACGATCTCCTGGGCGTGCTCGGCGAGGCTCACCGTCCGCCCCCCTCCACCTGGTCGACCAGGTCGGCGAGCATCTCGGCCTGGACCTTCGGGGTGGCGCGGCCGCCCGCGAGCGCGCCGAACAGGCGCGCGCCGACGCGGCCGCGGGAGTCGACCACCAGGGTGTAGGGCGGGGAGTCGGGGCCCTGGCCGGCGAGCAGCTGCGGCAGCCTGGCGGCGCGGTCGTAGAGGGACGGGTAGGGCACGCCGAACTCGTCGAGGTAGGCGCCGGCCGCGGGGCGCTCGTCGCGGATGTTCACCCCGACGAAGCGGACCCCCTTGGCGCGAAGGTTCCTGCTCGCCTCGACCAGCCCCTTCTGCTCGGCGCGGCAGGGGCCGCACCAGGAGGCCCAGAAGTTCAGCACCGCCGGGTGGCCGCGCAGGCTGGCCAGGTCGAAGGTCCCACCGGTCACGGTGGGGCCGCTGAAGGCGGGCAGGGCGGCACGCTCCCCCTCCGGGACCACCACCACGTTCGCGGCCACCGCGCGGACCTGGCCGGTGCCGCTCTCCGGCGCCAGGCCGTGGCCGCCGCCGCCGGCCCGCACCACGAGCACGGCGAGCACGGCCACCAGCATCGTGGCGGCCGCGCCGACCAGGGTGCGACGCGGCATCGGCCTCCTCGCGGGGAGCGAAATGATTTCTTCGAGTCTAGTGCTCGGATCGGGTTCGTGTGCTGCCAGGACCCCGGTGAGCCGGCGGGGATCCCGTCGAGGCTGGGCAGCGCGCGAATCCGATTCTTGGGGCCAGGAAGGGGCTGCCGCAGCCGCTTGCCTCGAATGCGCGCTTGTGCAAGCAGCCGGTGCCCGGATACTGGCGTTGACCTGCGCGGCAAGGGCGTGGTCGGCCTCACGGGTCGATGCTACGATGCGGCCAAGCGGGTGACCGCTCCTTCTCGGAGCGTCCGCCGGCACGCTGGGGGCGTGCGCGACGCTTCCGTCCCGCACGCGAGGGCCGTGCGCACGGCGTGCTGACCACAGGGACCGCGTTGGAGGTCGCAGGTGTCACTTGCTCGACCGAAGGACGAGGGGCAGCGCTGGTTCGCGCTGGTTCTGATGATGCTGGGGCTGTGGGCCGCGCTGTTCATCACCATGGCCGTGGCCCCGTCGTGGTGGCTGTACTTCGCCGACGGCACGCTGAAGTGGACCAAGAACTTCACCCTCAACCTCGGGTTCCGCAAGCTGGTGATGCAGCAGAAGGTGATCCGCGACACCATCGTGGTGATCTGGTACGGGCTGGTGCTGTCCGGCGCCGGCCTGGCCGTCAAGGCGTACAACGGGCGCAACCCGAAGGTGCTGCCCTCGGGGGAGGAGAAGCGGGAGGCGACCGGTGGCTACAGGTAGCGAGGATCGCGAGGGGATCGCAGGATGAACCCCAACAAGCCGAGCATCCACGACGACTACACGCTCACCACGGTCGACCCGAACTGGCTGCAGGACCGCATCAAGCCGCGCCGCCACATCGCGCTCTCGCCGGAGCTGTGCATCCTCTGCCGCGCCTGCGAGGATGTCTGCCCCTGGGACTGCATCTACATGCTCGCCCCCGACATCGTCAGGGACGACGGCGAGCAGGAGGTCACCACCCTGGCCCAGTCGTCGCACGCGCTGTTCGTGATCGACGACAACGAGTGCGTGCGCTGCGGCATCTGCATCGACCGCTGCCCCACCGGCGCCCTGTGGTACGCCCGCGTCGGCGAGGGCCAGACCGGGGCGAAGGGCTAGAGAGGAGAGACGTGTGGCGCTGAGGTTTCGGCCGCCGCAGCCTCCCAAGCCGGGGGAGCTGTGGAAGCAGACCCAGGAATCGCAGTTCTGGAAGTCCGTCTTCCGGCCCGGCTCGATCTACCGGCCGGGCTACCGCGACACCTCGCGGGACCGCGCCCTGGCGATGATGAACAACGTGCTGTACCACCTCCACCCGGTGAAGGTGAAGCGGCACGGGCTCAAGCTGACCTACACCTTCTGCCTCGGCGGGCTCTCCTTCTTCCTCTTCATCCTGCTCACCATCACCGGCATCTACCTGATGTTCTTCTACCGCCCGTCGGCGGGGCTCGGGCAGGAGCTGGCCTACAACGACATGCAGGCCCTCTCGTCCTCGGTGAACTTCGGCCAGCTGGTACGAAACATGCACCGCTGGGGCGCGCACCTGATGGTGTTCACCGTGTTCCTGCACATGGCGCGGGTGTTCTACCACGGCGCCTACAAGCCGCCGCGGGAGTTCAACTGGGTGGTCGGCGTCGTCCTGCTGCTGCTCACCCTGCTGCTGTCGTTCACCGGCTACCTGCTGCCCTGGGACCAGCTGGCCATCTGGGCGGTGGCGGTCGGCACCTCGATGATGGGCTACACCCCGGTGATCGGCGACCAGGTCCGCTTCGTGCTGCTCGGAGCGGTGGAGATCGGCCCGGAGACGCTGATCCGCTGGTACGTGCTGCACGTGCTGGCGCTGCCCTTCGTCGCCGTGATCTTCATGGCGGTTCACTTCTGGCGCATCCGCAAGGACGGTGGCATCTCCGGCCCGCTGTAGACCAGCGTCCAGCCGCCGGACCAGTGACGTGGAGGCACCCTGATGGCAGAGGACATCACGCCGGACAAGGAGACCTACGACCGCCTGATCGCGGCCGGCGAGTCCGAGCGCACGGCCAGGGCCAAGGCCAAGTCGGTGGCGGTCCGCAAGGCGCGGGGGGTCAACCGGGCCTCGCTCCAGGGCGACGGCCAGCCGGCCGCGGCCGCGGCCGAGGCCGCTCCGGCTCCGGCGGCGGTGGCCACCGAGGCCCCGCCGGCCGCGGCGGCACCGGCACCGGCACCGGCCGCGCCGGCGGCCAGGCCGGCGGCGGTCCCGGGCAACGGCGGCCGGCGGCTCACTCCCGAGGAGCGGGCGGCCCGGGTGGCGGCCGCGGTGGCCACCAAGGGCCTGCCCGGCCAGGCCGGGGCCGCGGCCCGCCAGGGCGAGACCCACCGGCTGCTGGCCATGGTCCCGCCCGAGGGCATCCAGCGGGCCGAGGCCCGCCAGGAGGACAAGGTCAACGTCTGGCCCCACCTGCTGCTGCGTGAGGCGGTGGCCGCGTTCGCGATGTTCGCGTTCGTGACCGTGTTCTCCGTGGTGGTCAACGCGCCCCTGCGGGAGCTGGCCAACTCCAACCTGACCCCGAACCCCTCCAAGGCGCCCTGGTACTTCCTGGGCCTGCAGGAGCTGCTGCGCTACTTCCACCCGATGGTGGCCGGGGTGACGATCCCCGGGATCGCCCTGCTGGTGCTCGCGGCCACGCCCTACTTCGACAAGAACCCGTCGATGCGGCCCGAGAACCGCAAGCTGGCCGTCCTGATGTTCACGATGTTCATGATGTTCTGGTCCGTCCTCGTGCTCTCGGGCTCGTTCTTCCGTGGGCCGAGCTTCGAGTGGGTGTGGCCGTGGACCCAGACCTGCTCGACCCCGGTCCATCCGGACAAGACCTGTCTGTTCTTCGAGTTCTAGGAACCCAGGAAAGGGAATCGATGGCGATCTCGGAGGGGGTGCGACCGGCCACCCCCCGGCCGCCGGCCAAGAACCCGCAGGTGAGCCGGCGGTCGTTCCTGCGCACGGCCTGGCTGGCCGGGCTCGGGGCGGCCGTGGCCGGGTTCGGCGCCGGCACCGTCTACTTCCTGTGGCCCAACCTCACCGAGGGCTTCGGCACCAAGATCAAGGCGGGCACGCCCGAGAGCATCAACGGCGACATCAAGGCCAACGACGGCTACGCGTACGTGCCCGACGGCCGCTTCTACCTGGTCCCCTACAAGGAGGAGGACGACACCGAGGGCATCTACAAGGACGTCGCCGGGGGCGGGTTCATGGCCCTCTACCAGCGCTGCGTCCACCTCGGCTGCCGGGTCCCCTGGTGCCCCACCGCCCAGTGGTGGGAGTGCCCCTGCCACG
>DASUZB010000115.1:0-4814 GCA_036377075.1 Actinomycetes bacterium
TGGTCGACACGACCGAGGCGACCGTCGGCCGCGTGCGCCGCCTGCTGGTCGCCTCCGGGCTGCTCGCCCTCGCCCTCGCCGCGCTGCTGGCCTGGGTGGCCGGCCGGGCCGCGACCCGCCCGGTGACGCGCATCGGCGCCGCCGCGCGGGCGGTGGCCGACAGCGGCGACCCCTCGCGCCGGGTCGCCGCCAGTGGCCGCGACGAGGTCGCCGACCTCGGCCGCACCCTCAACCGCATGCTCGCCAGGCTGGAAGCCGCCCAGGGCGAGCTGGCCGGCACGCTCGACGCGCAGCGCCGCTTCATGGCCGACGCCTCCCACGAGCTGCGCACGCCGCTGACCAGCCTGCGCGGCAACCTCGACATCCTCGCCCGCAACCCGGGCATGCCGCGCGCCGAGCAAGGCGCGGTCCTGGCCGAGCTGCGCGCCGAGGCGGAGCGCATGAGCCGCCTGGTCGACGGCCTGCTGCACCTGGCGAGGGGCGACGCCCAGGTGGGCCGCGACGAGCGGGTCGCCGTCGACCTGGGCGACCTTGCCGCCGGCGAGGTCGCGCGGGTGCGCCGCGTCGCGCCCGGGCACCAGCTCCGCCTCGACCTGCCCGACCGGCCGGTGCTGGTGGCCGCGCGCGACGAGCTGGTCCACCGGGCGCTCGGCAACCTGCTCGACAACGCGGTGGTCCACGGCGGCCCCCACGTCCAGGTGACCCTGACTTCGGGCGGCGGCAGGGCGCTGCTGCGGGTGCGCGACGACGGCCCTGGCATTGCGGCCGCGGAATTGCCCCAGGTGTTCGAGCGCTTCTGGCGCGGCCCGGCCGCCCGGGGGCGCTCGGGCACCGGGCTCGGCCTCGCCATCGCCGCCGCGTCCGCCCGCGCGCTCGACGGCGAGCTCAGCGTCGCCTCCAAGCCGGGGGAGACCGTCTTCACCCTGCGCCTGCCGCTCGCCGAGGCCCCGACCGGGCGGGAGCCGCCCGACCGCAGCCCGCGCGCCACGCGCCTCTAACCAAACCCAAATCGGCTTCTTCGCGCCGTCTCAGCAGCGGTTCAGGGGCGTCTCAGGACCCGCCGAGAGACTGCGCCTTGCACCGGCCGGTGGGCCGACGCGCGCGCCGAGGTCGGCGCGCTCGACGCCTGGAAGGGTGGGATGGCAGTGCAACGACGTGTGGTCATTGGACCGAGCCTGCGCCTGGCCGCGCTCGCGCTGGTGGTCGCCCTCGCCGCGACCGCCTGTGGTGGTGGCGGCGGTGGTGGCGGCGGCGGGGCCTCGGACCAGGGTGGCAACCCGGTCAAGGGCGGCACCCTGCGGATCTACAACCAGAACGACATCGACTTCCTCGACACCGCGCTGGGCTACTACACCGTCACCCTGGCGCTGCAGCGCGCCTACGCGCGCACGCTGTACTCCTGGGACATCAGCAAGACCGGCGACGCCCACAGCATCCCCGTGCCGGACCTGGCCGACGGGCCGGCGAAGGCCTCGAACAACAACACCGTCTTCGCCTTCAAGATCCGCAAGGGGGTCAGGTGGGCGCCGCCGGCGACCGGCGAGGTGACCCCCGACGACTTCGTCTACGCCGTCGAGCGGATGTACGACAAGACCAACCCCTCGCCGGGGCAGTCCTACTCCAACCTGATCAAGGGTGCCGACGACTTCGCCGCCGGCAAGGCCAAGACCATCTCGGGGATCGTGGCCAGCGGCGACACCGTCACCTACACGCTGAAGAAGCCGGCCCCTGACTTCTTCTCCATCGTGGCGCTGCCGTTCTTCGCGCCGGTGCCGCGCTCCTACGCCTCCAAGTTCAAGGTCGGCCCCGACTACGGCAAGCACCTCGTGGGTTCAGGACCCTACACGCTGAAGAGCTACACCCCGGAGAAGTCGATCGAGCTGATCCGCAACAGCAACTGGGATCCGGCGACCGACCCGCTGCGCAAGGCGTGGGTGGACAAGATCGAGATGCGTATCGGCCTCGAGCCCGACGCCATCCAGCAGGCGCTGGAGCGCGGCGACGCCGACATCTCGCTCGACTCGACGCCACCCAACTCCGCGCTGCAGCGGCTGTCCACCGACCCCACGCTGAAGAAGCGCTTCGACGTCGAGACCACCGGCTGCACCCGCTACTTCGCGCTCGGCACCGCCAAGGGCGCCGGTGCCATCTCCGACCTGCGTGTGCGCCAGGCCGTCAACTACGCCATCGACAAGATCGCCATCCAGCGCCAGCGCGGTGGCCCGCTGGCCGGTGACCCCGCCTCGACCATCCTCACGCCGCCGCTGCTCGGCTACCAGAAGTACGACCTCTATTCCACGCCCGACAACAAGGGGGACCCCGTCAAGGCCAAGCAGCTCCTCGCCCAGGCCGGCTTCCCCAACGGGATCACCCTCAACTACGTCGGCCCCGACTCGGGCAAGGGCGACGCGGTGAACACGGCCGCGCAGGCCTCGCTCGCCCGCGCCGGCATCAAGCTGAAGGTCCGCAAGCTGGCAGGATCGGCCGTCTACACCGACTCACTGCAGCTGACCCGCAAGCGCACCGAGCACCAGATCGGCCAGGCTGGCTGGTGCCCGGACTACCCGGGCGACGGCACCCGCTCGTTCATGGTGCCGCTGGTCGACGGCCGCAGCATCCAGCCGACCGGGAACAACAACTACGGCGAGTACAACAACGCGGCCGTGAACGCCAAGATCGACCAGGCCCTGGCCGAGCCGGACCGCAACAAGCGCGCCGCGCTCTGGTCCGAGGTCGACCGCCAGGCCATGCAGGACGCGATCTGGGCGCCGTTCCTCTACGACAAGACCCAGTTCTTCTGGTCGTCGCGCGTGCACAACTGGAAGTACACCAGCTGGGGGGCGAACCCGGAGCTGCCCGCGATCTGGCTCAGCCAGTAGCAACAGCGGGCGGCGCGCGATCCGGCGCCGGTGGGGCTGGCCGGGCCCCCCGGCGCCGGTGGCGCTCCAGGCCGTCCACCATCCTCGTGCTGGTCCCCTGACCCGCCCCCGGCGCCTCGTGCCTGCCCGTTCCCCAGGGCAGGCACCGTGGGCGCCGGGGGTGTCCCTCTGGGGTCCGGGCAAGCGGACCGCTACCTAGGCAACGCGAGCGCCCGTATCCTGGGGCTCTGGACGCTGACCGACGAGGAAGGAGCGCCGTGCAGCTCCCCGCCCTCCATGCGCCCGTCGAGGTGACAGGCGCATGACCAGCCCGGCGGTGTTGCAGCGGATTGCCGGCGGCGGGACCGGTTGCGGCCGTCCGACCCGGTACACTCACCGTTTGGTAGGCACGGAGGCTTCCGCGGCGACCGGGTCGTGCAGGCTGCCCGCCCGGCTCGCGGAGTCTGGCGTTCCACGCCGAAGGAGGACTGCAACGTGGGCGACGTAGTGCTCATCGCCGACGACGAAGAGGACATCATCCGCTTCGTCGAGATCAACCTGCGCCTCGAAGGCCTCGACGTGATCACGGCCAGGGACGGCGAGGAGGCACTGCACCAGGCCCTCACCCAGCGCCCCAGCCTGCTCCTGCTGGACGCGATGATGCCGCTCATGGACGGCTACGAGGTCTGCGCCAAGCTGCGCGCCGACGAGCGCACCTTCCAGATGCCGATCATCATGCTCACCGCCAAGTCGCTCGAGGCCGACCGGGCGCTGGCCCGCGACGTCGGCGCCGACGACATCATCATCAAGCCGTTCGACCCGACCGAGCTGGTCGAGAAGGTGAAGGCCCTGATCGCGGGCGGCTTGCGCTCCGCCCCGGCCGCCGCCGAACCGTGGTCGCCCGGCTCACCCACCACCTGGCCGGAACCCGGCAGTGGCAGTGGCGAGCCGTGGCTCCGCGGGGATGGCGGCGATAGCGCTCCCGAAGGCGGCGCCTGGCCGGGCGGCACCAGTGGCGGCGATGCCCCGTGGCGCGGCAGCGAGACCCCGCCAGGGGGCGGCGGTGACCCGTGGCCAGGCGGCGGCTCGCCCGGCACCGGTGGCGCCCAGCCGGGCACGGGCGAAGCCGATGACCCTCGGTGGCCGGATGAGGACGACCGCGATCCCTGGTCTCCGGGGAGCGGCGGCCGCTGGCCCCCCGGCTGACGCAGCCTCGCCGAGAGGAGGCGGCATGGCGCGGATGGTCGAGTTCTTCGGCCGTTTGCTCGAGCGGCTGCGGCGCCTGACGCGCCGCAGCCCGACCACCACGGAGCGGCAGGCCGCCGAGGGCGAGGCCTGGAAGTACCGCCAGGGCCCTGCCGGCGGCGGAGCGCGTGCCCCTCGCCTCCCACTGATGCAAACCCCGGCCTAGGGGCGGCCCCGGACCCCGCTCACCGTGCCTTCCGGTCCCGGGCCGCCTCGATGCCGTCCAGCAATACGGTGAGCCCGACGGTGAACGCCTCCATGGCCTCGCGCTCCAGGTGGGGCATGGCGTCGTCGTGGCGCTGGGCGGCGCCGGCGCTGGCCAGCCAGGTGGAGTCGGGGAAGCGCTGGGCGAAGTCGGGTGCCACCTGGAGCAGCGCCGCCGCGCGGCTCGACCACCACGCCTGCTCGGAGGCGCCGCCCGCGGTCGCGGCCAGCCGCGACTCCGCCACCGACTGGGCCGTCCCCCGCGCCACGTAGAAGAGCAGGCTGACGACGCGGCGCCCCAGCCACAGACATTCCGGATTGGCAGCCGGTCCGCCCAAAAGTCGCTCGGCTTCGGCAAATTCGTCGATCTTCTTCTGTGCTTCTTTGGCGTCGCTAGCCTGCGGCTTATCCTTGTCGCCGGCCTTTTGCTCCGCATTCTGGGCGAACGTCGGGTCTCCGACAAAAAGCATCGCCGCGCCGAGCACGGCAGTAAGAAGACGCGTCCTT